>JANORN010000061.1:0-14482 GCA_031415355.1 Novosphingobium sp.
TTTTGTGGACGTTCATAGCGGAACAATGGCCCGTGGGTGGCGAGCTTGACCGGCGCATATTGCTGCCAGCCATTGGTCAGGTAGGCGCGGCAGATCCCGGCGGTGAATTCCGGGCGCAGCGTGAGCGAATCCCCGCCGCGATCCTCGAATGAGTACATTTCCTTGGAGACCACATCGGTGGTCTCGCCGATCGAGCGGCTGAACACTTCGGTCTTTTCAAACACCGGCATCTCGATCCGGCGGAACCGGTACAGCTTGCGCACGCGTTCGAAGGTCTCGACGACGTGCGCGAACGCCTCGGCCTCAGCGCCGAAGATGTCCTGCGTGCCGCGAATGGCTTGGGGAGTGTTGCTCATGGCGCTGGCCCCTACCGCGTTAGCGCTCCGTCGAAAAGAGCGCAGCACGGCTTGCGGGCGGCGGCAGTGCAGTTACAACGCCGCTCCATGAACAAAACCACCGGGGCAATCCTTTCCGCATTGGCATTGGCGCTGGCCGCGCCTGCCATTTCCGCAACTCTATCCACACCCGCCGCCGTGGCGCTGCCCACCAGCGTGCCTGCTGCGCAGGATGTGCCTTATCCCGGCGGCGCGATGGTACTGGCGATTGACGCGACTGACATCGTGCGCGGGGTTTACCGCGTTACCCAGACGATCCCGGTTGCGCCGGGCACGCGGCGGCTGACGCTGTTGCTGCCGCAATGGCTGCCCGGCAATCACGGTCCGCGCGGAACCATGGCTGAACTGGTCGACCTGCGCTTCACCGCTGGCGGCCAGACGCTGAACTGGAAGCGCGACCCGGTCGAAGTGTTTGCGTTCCACGTCGATGTGCCCGCCGGGGCCAAGGCGGTGATCGCGAAGTTCCTGCACACCAGCCCGCTGCAAAGCGCGGAGGGCCGGATCACGATGACGCAGGAAATGCTCAATCTGCAATGGGAGAAGATGAGCCTGTACCCCGCCGGGCATTACGTGCGCCGGATCCGGGTCCAGCCGAGCGTGACGATCCCGCAGGGCTGGACCGCGGCGGTGGCGCTCGACGGGCTGAAGGCCACCGGCAACCAGCTGAGCTGGGCCGAAACCAGCTATGAAGTGCTGGTCGATTCGCCGATCTTTGCGGGCAAGTATTTCCAGAAGTGGGATCTGGGTCAGAACGTGACGCTGAACGTGGTGGCGGACAAGCCCGAACAGCTAGCGGCCAAGCCCGAATATATCGCGCTGCACCGCAATTTGGTCACCGAGGCGCGGCTGGCGTTCGGCGCGAATCACTTTGACCGCTACGAAATGCTGCTGGCGCTGACCGACCGGATGGGCGGGATCGGGCTGGAGCATCACCGTTCCAGTGAGAACCAGCTGGAGCCGGGGGCCTTCACCGAGTGGGACAAGTACGAGTGGGACCGCAACCTGCTGCCGCATGAATATGCCCATTCGTGGTCAGGCAAATACCGCCGCCCGGCGCGGATCTGGACCCCGGATTACCGCCAGCCAATGCAAGGCGACATGCTGTGGACCTATGAAGGGCAGGACCAGTTCTGGGGCACCGTGCTCGCCGCGCGCTCCGGCCTGCAGGGCAAGGAGGTGGTGCTGGGCACGCTGGCCAACTGGGCCGGGAACTTCGCGGTGCAGCCGGGGCGCAGCTGGCGTTCAGTGGAGGATACCGGGTCCGATCCGGTGTTCGCCGGGCGCAAGGCCAAACCGTTCTCCTCGCTCTCGCGCAACGAGGATTATTACACCGAAGGCGCGCTGATCTGGCTGGAGATCGATCAGATCATCCGCGCCGGCACCGGCGGCACGCGCAGCATCGATGATTTCGCGCGCGCGTTCTTCGGGATGAACGATGGCGATTACGGCCAGCTGACGTTCGAGGTGGACGAGATCGTGGCGAAGCTGAACGCGGTCCATCCTTATGATTGGGCCAAGCTGATCGATTCGCGCATCAACACCCCCGGCCAGCCCGCACCGCTGCGCGGGATTGAACTGGGCGGCTACAAGCTGGTCTGGAAGGACGAGCCCAACCCCTATGACAAGGCGCGGTATGAGGATCAGAAAGTGCTTTCCCTCACTTACTCGCTGGGGATCACGCTGGACAAGGACGCCAAGGTGACCGCCACCCAGTGGGGCAGCCCGGCGTTCGAAGCGGGCGTGGTCAGCGGGGCAAAGCTGATCGCGGTGAACGGCGCGGCCTATGACAAGGACGCGCTGAAAAAGGCGATTACTGCCGCAAAGGATGGCGCGCCGCTGGAAGTGTTGTTCCAGCGCGGGGACCGGTTTGAGACGGTGAAGCTGACGTATCGGGGAGGCTTGCGCTATCCGTGGCTGGAACGCGCCGCCCTTGGCTCCGCGCCAACCGGGCTGGACTTGCTGCTGACCGCGAAACGCCCGATCGCGGCCGCCAAGGAGTGACCAAGGCGGGCAGCCGAGCGCCGCACCGCACGCTGGGCAATAGGCTGGCCCCGCCACGCTTTGTCGCGTTCCTGCTGCTGTTTCCGGCAGGAGCGCTGGGCTATTACGCGCTGTACCCGGCGGCGGACTGGGGAGAAGCGCTGGCGCTGGGGTTCGATCTGGCGGCGTTGGTGTTTCTGATCTCGCTGATCCCGCTGCTGCGCGACAGCAGCGCTGCGAGCATGCGCGCGCATGCGCGCGATAATGATGCCAATCGCGGCATGGTGCTGATCCTCACCACGCTCGTCACATTTGCCGTGCTGGCGGCAATTTCGGCCGAGTTGGACGCGGCCAAAGCGGGAGAGCCGGGGGCGATGGTCAAGCTGATCGGCACCCTGACGCTGATCTGGCTGTTCGCCAATGCAAGCTTCACGCTGCACTATGCGCACGCATTCTATCTGACCGATCCTGGCACCGGCAAGGATGGCGAAGGACTTGCATTCCCGGAAACCGAGGTGCCGGATTACAGCGATTTTGCCTATTTCGCCTTTACGCTGGGGATGACTCTTCAAACCTCTGACGTAAAAATTACGCAGCCCGGTTTGCGCCGGGTCGCGTTGTTGCATTCCCTCGCGGCGTTCGTGTTCAACATCGGGGTGGTCGCCTTCACCATTAACGCACTGGGGTGATGGTGCCGGAGAGATGGTGAATATGTTGCGGTGTCACTGTTGCCCGCCTAAAGGCTCAGCATGCGTATTGATCTGATCCCTGCCGGGGCTAATGTCCCCCACGAACTCAACGTTTTGATCGAAGTGCCGATTGGCGGTGAGCCGGTGAAGTACGAGATCGACAAGGCCAGCGGCGCGCTGTTCGTCGACCGGATCCTGCACACGTCGATGCGCTATCCGGCCAACTACGGCTTCATTCCGCACACGCTGGGCGAAGACGGCGATCCGCTCGACGCGCTGGTGATCGCGCGCTCGCCGATTATTGCCGGGGCGGTGATCCGGGTCCGCCCGATCGGCGTGCTGCTGATGGATGACGACAAGGGCGGCGATGAAAAGCTGATCACCGTGCCGGTCGATTCGACCTTTCCCTATTACAGCGAGATTTCCACGCACGAGGAACTGCCGCCGATCGTGACGCAACAGATCGAGCATTTCTTTCAGCACTACAAAGACCTTGAACCCGGCAAATGGGCCAAGATCAAGGGCTGGGGCGACGCGGATGAGGCCAAGCGGATCATCTTGGAATGCATCGAGCGGGCGAAGCTGACCGGGTATTAGGGCACCCTTAGCCTCTACCTATTCCCCCGCCACCGTCATCCCGTCAATTCGCACCGTCGGGGCATTGACGCTGCGATACCAATCCAGATCATCGGCCGGAATCAGCGCGGCAAACATGGCCAGCAGGTTGCCCGCCACGGTGAATTCGGCAATTGGCCCGGCGCGCTCGCCGTTCACGATCCGGAAGCCGCTGGCACCGCGGCTGTAATCGCCGGTCACGCCGTTGACGCCCTGGCCGATCAGTTCGGTAACATAGACGCCCTCAGTGATGTCGGCGATCAGCTCAGCCGGGGTGACAGTGCCCGCTGCCAAGTGGGCGTTACTGCCGCCGATGCCCGGGGCCCCGCCATAACCGCGCGTGGCATGGCCAGTCGGCTGCCCGCCCAGTTGCGCCGCCGCCGCGCTGTTGAGCAGCCAGCCGGTCAAGCGGCCGTTTTCCACTACGCTGCGCCGGGCAGTCGGCAGGCCTTCCCCGTCAAACGGGCGTGAGGCCAGGCCGCGTGGGCGATGCGGATCATCCATGATCTGCGTCTCCGGGCGAAACAGCTGGGCTCCGTCATGGTCCAGCAAAAACGAAGCCTTGCGGGCAATCGCACTGCCCGAAATCGCGCCATAAAGGTGCCCGATCAATCCGGAACTGACCCGTGGGTCAAACACCACCGGCATGGCTCCGCTGCGCGCCTGCGCGGGGTTCAACCGCGCGACGGTGCGCTCTGCCGCTTGGCGGCCAATGCTTTCAGGGTCCGGCAGATCGGCCAGGTGCCGCGCGCTGCGCATGGCATAATCGCGCTGCATTCCGCTGCCCTCGCCCGCGATCACGCTGGCCGCAATGCTGCGCATGGTCGCGCAGTAGGACCCGGCGAAGCCGTGGCTGGTAACCAGCGCCATCACCTCGCGCCCAGCCGAGCCGCTGGCACCGTTGCTGTTGGTGATCCCCGGCACTGCGCGCGCCGCGTCTTCGGCGGCCTCGGCCATAGCGCGCAGCTGCACCGGGCTGGGTTCATCCGTGTCGATCAAGTCAAGTTCGGGCAGCGGTCCGCGCGTCAGCAATTCCGCCGGCGCGAGCCGGGCGAAACGATCTTCAGGCGCCAGCCGCGCCATGGCGATTGCCCGACTGGCCAGTTCTTCCAGCGCCGCATCCCCAAGATCGCTGGAGCCGATGCTGGCCGAACGCTCGCCGATGAACACCCGCAAGGTGATGTGTTCGCTTTCAGAGCGTTCGACATCCTCCAGTTGGCGCAGGCGCACTTGTACCGCTTCGGCTTCGGAACCGTTGTAAACCGCCTCGGCCGCATCGGCACCCAAGCGCCGGGCGCGTTCCATTAGCGCCGCAGCACGGTCTTGGGCTTGGGCGGGGTTGAGCATGGCGGCAGGCTACTCCGGAACGGGAGCGCTCCGTCTAGTGTTGCCGCAGTGCCGCAGCAAGAGCAATCAGGCGAAGGCCATCGCCAGCAACCGGAACATCCCGGTCACCACAAACGGCAGTCCGATTGCGAGCAACCACAGCATCATCCGGTCTCGGCGATAGCGCGGCGCAAAGACCGGGTCAGCCGCCTGGGCATCGTTCAAGCGGTTCCAGCGCCGTTCAAACAAGCGGCAGGCCGGGATAATCGCCGCCACCAGCATGATCAGCGCGAAATAGGGCAGCAGCGAACCGCCCGAATCGGCATGGAGCGCCTGCATCGTGAAATAGATCTGCAAGCCGGTGTAGACCAGCAAGGCGTAGGCGATGTTATCGCTCATCTTTTTACGCCAATCGAGGGCTCCAGCCTTGCGCGGTGCAGCCCCAGACGGATGGTCAAACGCATTGCTCATGCGGCGATCCCCTTTCCTCTTCCCCGTACACAGTAAATCACTGAACCGCAGCCGGGGCAAGGGGCGTTAACCACTGCCGGGATAAGGCCGGAAGCGATGACCACGCAAGAAACTTGCCAATTGCACAATCAGCCGCTTGCCGGGCGCGGTCGGCGATTCTAAACGGAACCGGTAATGGACACGCCCGCCGCACTCGCCGCCCCCCTATCACCCGCGCTGCCGCAGGGCGGCCTCGAAGTGATTTCAATCGCCAAAAGCTATGACAAGCGCGCGGTCCTGACCGATATCTCGCTGTCGGTTGGCAAGGGCGAGGTGCTTGGCCTGCTCGGTCCCAATGGCGCCGGCAAAACCACCTGCTTCTATTCGATCATGGGGCTGGTCCGCCCCGACAGTGGCCGGATTCTGATGGACGGGGTCGATGTAACGAAGCTGCCGATGTACCGCCGCGCGATCTTGGGCTTGGGCTATCTGCCGCAGGAAACCTCGATCTTTCGCGGCATGACGGTGGAACAGAACATCGCTTGCGTGCTCGAACTGGCTGAGCCCGATGCCGCTGTGCGCGCGGACGAGCTGGAGCGGCTGCTGCGCGAATTCGGGCTGACCAAGCTCCGCGCCAGCGCCGCCATGGCGCTGTCCGGGGGCGAACGGCGGCGCTGCGAAATTGCCCGCGCGCTGGCCGCCAAACCTTCAATCATGCTGCTGGATGAGCCGTTCGCCGGGATTGATCCGCTCTCGATCAGCGATATTCGTGATCTGGTGAAAGACCTGTCCACGCGCGGGATCGGAGTGCTGATCACCGATCACAACGTCCGCGAAACGCTCGACATTGTTGATCGCGCTTGCGTGATCTTCGGCGGGCAGGTGCTGTTCGCCGGGACTCCGGAAGCGCTGGTTGCGGATGAAAACGTCAAGCGGCTCTACCTTGGCGACAGCTTCGCGCTGTGATGCTTCGACAAGCTCACAAGGAGCGGGGTTTGAGTTTGGGGCTTCACTCAAAACCCGCTCAGCCTGAGCCTGTCGAAGGCTGCGTTCGCAGCTAGCCTATCATGTCACTCGGTCCTCGCCTCGATCTGCGCCAGTCCCAATCGCTGGTGATGACGCCGCAATTGCAGCAAGCGATCAAGCTGTTGGCACTGTCCAATCTGGAAGTTGAGGCCTTCATCGGCGATGCGCTGGACGCCAATCCGCTGCTCGATATCGGCGATGCGGGCGGCGGACCAGACGAAGCCGTGCTGGCCGAACTGCCCGAAACGCGCCGGACCACGCTGGAAAGCTCCCCCACCGACCAGCTGGTGGCCGAGGGACGCGCAGACGAGGACCGGCCGCTCGATGTTGATCCCACCGCGCTCGACCGTGATCGCGACACCGGCGACGGCGCCTCTGGCGCGGGTACCGGTGCGGATTGGGGCGCGGATCAACGCAGCGGCGGGGGTGAGGACGGCCCGGGGATCGACGAGCGCGGCGCGGGCGAACCCACGCTGGCGGAGCACTTGGAGGCGCAGTTGGGACCCAGCTGCCACGATCCGCGCCAGGGCTTTATCGCGCGGCACCTGATCGGGCTGCTGGATGAAGCGGGCTATCTGCCGCAGGAACTGCGCGAAGTTGCGGCTGAACTGGGGGTCAGCCTGCCCGAAACCGAGGCCGCGCTGGCGCTGCTGCACACGCTCGACCCAACCGGCGCGGGCGCACGCTCGCTGGGTGAATGCCTGGCTCTGCAAGCGCGCGAGGCCGACCGCTATGATCCGTGCATGGCGCGCTTGCTGGACAATCTTGACCTGCTGGCACGCGGCGAACTGCCCCGGCTAAAGCGGATGTGCGGGGTCGATGACGAGGACTTTGCCGATATGCTGGCCGAGCTGCGGGCCTATGATCCCAAGCCCGGCCTGCGGTTCGCGCGCGGCGGGGGCGAAGCGGTGACGCCGGATATCCTGCTGAGCCCGCGCGCCGATGGCGGCTGGGACGTGGCGATCAACCAGGCGACCTTGCCGCGGCTGATCGTCAACCGCGATTATTACGTCGAAATGCGCGGGGCCTGCCCGGATAAATCTGCGCGCGGCTGGCTGTCAGACAAGCTGGCCGATGCCAACTGGCTGATCAAGGCGCTGGATCAGCGGCAGAAGACGATCCTGAAAGTGGCCAGCGAAATCGTGACGCAGCAGGATGGGTTTTTCCGCCACGGCGTATCGCAGCTGCGCCCGCTGACCCTGCGCGCGGTGGCCGAGGCGATCAGCATGCACGAATCGACCGTCAGCCGGGTCACCTCGAACAAGTTCCTGCACTGCCCGCGCGGCACCTTTGAACTGAAGTACTTCTTCACCTCGGGCGTCGGCGCGGTCGACGGCGAAGGCGGGGCCTCGGCTGCCAGCGTGAAGGCCGCGATCAAGACGTTGATCGACGCCGAGGACGCCAAGGCCATCCTGTCTGACGATACCCTCGTCGATCTGCTGAAAGCCAAAGGCTTTGACCTCGCCCGGCGGACCGTGGCCAAATACCGCGAGGCGATCGGTCTTGGCAGTTCGGTCCAGCGGCGGCGGCAAAAGGCACTGGCGGGGATGCGTTAAAGCATGATGCGCGTGGGTTGATCCGGCAACCTGCCGTTTCAGGCGGGAAGGGGCTATCTGACCCCAAGTTATTAATCAGGCTTTAGGGTGACAGTGTCACCCTACGACAAACCTAATTACGCTTGTTTTACAACAACATATAAACCGATTGCTGGGTGACACATTGCAAGAAAAAACAAAAATCGGGCGCGCGGCCAATCAGCCTGCGATCTGCTTAGCATGCCTCGCCCATGTAGGAAAACCTAACCGCATCAGGAGCAAGCCAGTGGACTTTTTTCCTGCCATCGTTTGAACCGGTTCGCCTTATGGTGCGACTGTGCAAAATACTCGCCGTTTGAGAAGGACCATCGATGCGTTTTCACCGCAGACTTCGAATTGCCAGCCAATGCGCGTTGGCTGTCGCCCTCGCCGTCGGAGCCGCAGCGCAGCCGGTGGCAGCGCGCGAGTGGAACAGCGCCTCGGCAATTTCGTTCAAGTACCAACCCACCGTCGTTCCGGTCACAGTTCCGCCGTGGACCTTGGTTTCGCGCACCGGCGCGCAGTGTAACAGCGGCACGCCACAACCGATCGCGACCGACTATGCCAGCGGCTTCTGGTTACGGGGCAAGCATGGCGGCATGGCCGGGAACCTGCCTCGGGTGGTGCAAAATTCACAGGTTGGCACCAGTAACTACGTGACAGCCGATGGTACCAACGTGGTGACGCAATATGCGGGGCCCAGAATGGCACCCGGACCGGCGAACACCTGTGCCATTACCCGGTTTACGGTACCGGCACACCAGCCCGCTGCCGCTAGCTATACGGTAACTTTCTTGACTATCCCGTCAGCGCTTGGGGCGAACGGCCTGGGTGGCGGCAATGGAGCGGCGGCGTTCCTGGTCCTGAACGGGGTGAAAGTCGGCCCGACGATCAACACGGCTGCGCCAATCACCACCGGCAGCAATCATGTCCAGCAAACGCTGACCATGTCGCCGGGTGATACGCTGGATCTCGCGTTGAATCCGCAGGGCTCGCCGCTAGGCGATATCACCAGCACGTTCTTCAGGATCCAAGGCCCGGAACCGATCGATCCCGCGCCGGTGGCGCTAGGCAGCCTACCCGCCGTGCCGACGCTGGGGTGCAGTTCGGGCTCGGTCATGCCGTCGGTCAGCCTGAACACCGGCACGCCGCAATGGTATGCCAACCGGCCGAGCAACGCGGTCAACACCGCCGTGACCCCCACCGCGCACCCGCTATGGGATAATGTGCCCGGCGCTGCCTGGATCGCCCCCGGCGGACTTCCGGCCAGCTACGGCACTTACAAGTTCATCACCCGCGTCCAGGTCGATGCCTGCCCGTCCGATCCCCCGGCGAAGCTGAAGCTGCGGTTCCTGTCGACTTCCAAAAGCACCGTCAGCGTCAACGGCACCATGCTGCCACCCTATAACGGTACAACACAGGCAGCGGGGATGACGCTGTATACCCACACCTTCCCGGTGGGGACGAGCGGCGTGCAGGAGGTTACCTTTCACGTCCAATCTGTACCCGGACCGTTCACGGGCAACCCGGCGCTGGCCGCCAATGTCCTCGTCACCCGGTGATGATCGGGGCGGCGGCGCGCTTGGCTCATTCCGCCATGCACAGCGCCTCGGGCAGGGCGGTCCGCAGCCAGTCGAGCATGGCCTCGCGGATCGAATGACGCAGGCGTGAGAGGCTGGCGGGGTCGGTTGCGCTCATCACCAGCTTGAGCTCGATCGAACCGACCCGTGCCTCGGCCACTTGCAGCGCGCCGGTGCGCTTGTCCCAGTCCGGGTTAGCGGCGAGCAGCCGGTCATAGGCCGCGCGGATCGCACCGACATCCACCCCGGGCCTGACCGGCAGCACGACCGAGCCAGTGATCCCCGCGCCCACCCGGGTCCAGTTCTGAAAGCTCGTATCAAGAAACTTCGCGGTCGGCACGATGACCCGGCGCTCGTCCCCCGTGCGAATCACCACATAGCTGAGGTGGATATCCTCCACCCGGCCGCTTTCGGCATCGACGACCACGTAGTCGCCAATCCGGATCGGTTCGGTCAGCGCGATCTGCATTCCCGCGATCAGCGATTTGAGCGCAGGCTGCGCCGCCGCGCCGACCGCCAATGTGGCAAGACCTGCCGAGGCCAGCAAAGTGGTGCCAACATTGCGCACCGCTGGAATCGCGAACAGCACCAGCGCGATGGTAACGAACACGATCAGGAACCCTGCGGTGCGGCTGAAGATCGCGATCCGGGTGGCACGGCTGCGCGCGGCCTCATCGCCGGTGGCGTGCGTCGCGCGCGCGGTCATGGCGGTGGCGAAGGCTTGCACCAGCGCGAAGGCGACCCAGCCCATCAGCGCGGGCACCACGAACCGCCCCGTGGTGCTCCAAACCTGCGCCACCAGCGCATCGGCTTCGGCGGCGAGCGAGATGGCCACGGCGATCAACGACCAGCGCGCCGGATGGCGCAGCCGCGCGACCACCAGATCGTCCGATGGCGAGGCGGACAAACGCACCGCCCGGTCGAACAGCGCGAACAGCAACAAGTGCAGCACAAAGGCTGCGCCAATCGCAATTCCAGCGGCCCCAGCGGCATGGCTGGCCGTGCCAGACCAGGCCAGTACCGCCGATACGCCTTCGGTTTTGACCCCGCTCAATGTGCCGCTCCCCAGCTTGGCCCAAAGCCCACCTCGACCCCCAGCGGCACGGACAGGGTCACCGCCGGTGCCGCCGCCCCCGCCATCACTGCGCGGATCACGTCGCTCGCCGCCGCTGCATCGGCTTCGGGCAGTTCGAACACCAGTTCATCGTGGACCTGCAACAGCATGCGAACATGGCCCAATCCGGCATCTTCCAAGGCGGGCAGCATCCGCGCCATTGCGCGTTTGATGATATCGGCCGCTGTGCCTTGGATCGGTGCATTGATTGCGGCGCGTTCGGACCCGGCGCGCTCATTGGGGTTTTGCGAATTGATCCGGGGGAACCACGTCTTGCGGCCAAACAGCGTTTCGGAATAGCCCCGTCCGCGCACGCTTTCCAGCGTGGTGTGGATGTAATTGCGGATGCCGGGGAAGCGTTCGAAATAGCGGTCGATCATTGCCTGCGCTTCGTCTGATGACACGCCCAGCCGGCCACCAAGGCCCCAGCGCGAAATGCCATAGAGGATTGCGAAGTTGATCGTCTTGGCGCGGCCGCGGGTATCGCGGCTGACCTCGCCAAACATCTCCATGGCGGTGCGCGCGTGGATGTCCTCGCCCTGCGCAAAGGCTTCCTTCAGCGGCGGCACATCGGCCATATGCGCGGCCAGTCGCAGTTCGATCTGGCTATAATCGGCAGACAGCAGGACATTTTTGCTGGAAGGGTCTGGTCCGGGCTCCGCCACAAACGCATCGCGAATCTGCCGCCCCAGCTCGGTCCGGATCGGAATGTTCATCAAGTTGGGATCGGTCGATGACAGCCGCCCGGTCTGTGCGCCGACCAGGCTGTAACTGGTATG
The DNA here is from genome assembly GCA_031415355.1 of Novosphingobium sp. Taxonomy (GTDB): domain Bacteria; phylum Pseudomonadota; class Alphaproteobacteria; order Sphingomonadales; family Sphingomonadaceae; genus Novosphingobium. The sequence continues at coordinate 11,529 of JANORN010000061.1, forward strand.
CACGCGGGCGGTGTGGGGGTTGATCGCAGCTTGCAGCGCTTCGGTATAGGTGGAGCGCAGCTTGCTCAGTTGGCGCCATTCGAGCACTTTTGTGGCAACCTCTGCGCCTTCCCCGGCCAGCCGTTCAAGCACCGAGACGTCGGTTGAAAAGTCGCCCGACTTGCCTTTTTTTCCGCCCTTGTAACCCAGCTTGTCGAACAGCACTTCGCCCAGCTGTTTGGGGCTGCCGATGGTGAACGGCTGACCGGCGGCGGCGTGGATCGCGACCTCCAGCTTGGCGATCTCCTCGGCAAAAGTAGCCGAAAGACCCGACAGCCGCTCGCGATCAACTTTGACCCCGTGACGTTCCATCAGCGCGATCACCGGGATCAGCGGGCGATCAACGCGTTCATAGATTCGCGTCGCGGCTTCATCGGCCAGGCGCGGTTTCAGCAGGCGGTGCAACCGCCAAGTAACTTCGGCGTCTTCGGCGGCATATTCGGTCGCGCGGTCCAGAGGGACTTCGCCGAACGGAATCGCCTTTTTGCCGGTGCCGCACAGCTCCTTGAAGGTCAGCGTGGTGTGGCCCAGATGGCGCGTGGACAGCTCGTCCATCCCATGCCCCCCCCCGATCCCGTCCTCGCTGCGGCCCGCATCCAGATCGAAGCTGATCAGCATCGTATCGTCGACCGGGCTGACAGTGAGTCCATAGCGGGAGAGCACGTTGATGTCGTATTTGATGTTCTGGCCAACCTTCAGCACCGCGTCGCTTGCCAGCAGCGGCCCCAGCGCAGCGAGCGCCTGGTCCAGCGGGACCTGTGTGGGCTTTTCCGCGAACATATCGCTGCCGCCGTGGCCCAGCGGGATATAGCAGGCTTGGCCCGGGCCGATCGCGAGCGACACGCCGGTCAGGTCCGCGCGCATCGCGTCGAGCGCGCTGGTTTCGGTATCAACCGCCACCAGCCGCGCCGCCATGGCCCGCGCGACCCAGTCGTTCAGCGCGTCGAGCGTCTGCACACAGGCATAGCTGCTGCGATCAATCGGCGGCAGGTCGGCCAGCGGCTGGCGGCTACCCCCGCTGACTGGTTGCGCGCCCGCAGTCACCGCTTTCGCCGGATTGAGCTGGACCTTGCGTTCCGGGCTGCCGCGTCCTTCGCCCAGTCGCTTGAGCAGGCTGTTAAAGCCGTGCTGGGTCAGAAAATCGGCCAGCGGCTCGGGTGGAATCTGGCCCAGCTTGAACTCGTCCAGCGCCATCGGCAGCGGGCAATCTTCCTTCAAGGCCACCAGCACCCGGCTGAGCCGCGCCATGTCGGCCTGTTCGATCAGGCTGTCGCGCAGCTTGCTCGGTTTCATGTCAGGCGCGGCGGCCAGCGCCGCTTCCAGATTGCCGTGCTCCTGGATCAGCTTGGTCGCGGTCTTCGGCCCGATCCCGCGAATCCCCGGCACATTGTCCACCGAATCACCCATCAGCGCGAGCACGTCACCAACCAGATCGGGCGTCACTCCGAACTTTTCCGCCACCTCAGGCAAGTCGATTCGCTGGTTTTTCATCGTATCGAGCATGTCAGTGCTGCCGCCGCCAGCCGCGCAAGTGCCGATCAGTTGCATCAGATCCTTGTCCGATGAAACAATCGTCACATCCCAGCCGCGCGCAGCGGCGGCGCGGGCGTAAGACGCGATCATGTCATCCGCCTCGACATTGTCCTCTTCGATCAGCGGCAGCGAGAAGGCGCGGGTGGCGTCGCGAATCAGCGGGAACTGTGGGCGCAGATCTTCAGGCGCCGGTGGGCGATTTGCTTTGTATTCCGGATAGATGTCATTACGGAACGACGTGCCGGCCTTATCCAGCACAACCGCCAGATGCGTTGGCCCATCGGCCTTATTCAGATCGTCCGCCAGCTTCCACAGCATTGTGGTATAACCATAAACCGCGCCCACCGGCGTGCCTGCCGGGTTGGTCAGCGGCGGCAGGCGGTGATAAGCGCGAAAGATATAGGCCGATCCATCGACCAGATAGAGATGCTGCTTTGCGGGCGTTTCAAGGGTCATGCCCTTGGTTAGCAAGCTGCGTGCGGCAGGTCAGCGCAAAAGGCGCGAATCACTTGCCCGGCCTGTGCATAACCTCGCCGTAGCGCGTGGTCACAGGCTTGCCACAATTGCCGCGTAGCGCACGAATCAGCCAAAAACACACTTGGCTTCACCAATCGCTTGCATAGCGAAAGGATCGGCATTATTTGGACCGCGAAGTCTACCGCAAAGGTAGGCTTTCCGTTCGGTCACGCATGCCATCCGGCAATGGGATCGGGCGGGGTCCACTCGCTGTTCAAGGAATACCATCACATGCGCAAGATCATTCTCGCCGCTGGTGCCGCTCTCGCTCTCGCCGCCTGCTCGCAGGACAAGGCTGACGATGCTGCTGCAACCGCAACTGACGCTGCTGCAACTGCAACCGACGCTGCTTCGGACGCTGCTACCGCCGCTACCGACGCTGCTGCCGCTGTAGCCACCGACGCCGCTGCTGGCGCTTCGGCTGCTGCTGGCGCTTCGGCTGCTGCTACCGACGCCGCTGGTGCTGCTTCGGCTGCTGCCACCGACGCTGCTGCTGCTGCTTCGGATGCTGCCAAGAAGATGTAATCTTCTTGCCAATTGGCAAAAGAATTTGGGGCGTCGGAGCAATCCGGCGCCCCTTTTCTGTGGCGATTAGAGCTGCGACCCGCCATGCGCGCTTGACGGATTTAATCGCGCGATTAACTTCGCGCGATGGCAGCGGATCAAACCACCTCACTTGAAGCACTCGCCACTGGGCTGGCCACAGCGCTCGCCCGTGTGGGCCTGCCGCCACCCGCCGCGCTCGAACGCCTGTCCGGCGGGGCTAACATGGAAAGCTGGCGCTTTACTGCGGGCGGCGAAACCTGCGTGCTGCGGCGCGCGCCGTCGCTGGAACTGATGGTCGGCCGCCCGCTCGATCATGCGGG
>JANORN010000062.1:0-14906 GCA_031415355.1 Novosphingobium sp.
ACGCGCGCTACTATACCAGCCGCGATCCGCTGGGCGCGGCGGGCGATTTCGTCACCGCGCCCGAAATCAGCCAGATGTTCGGCGAGTTAATCGGGTTGTGGCTGGCCGATCTGTGGATCAAGGCGGGCCGCGAAGAGCCGGTGCATTACGTGGAGCTTGGCCCCGGGCGCGGCACGCTGGCCAAGGATGCGTTGCGCACCGCCGCGCGCTACGGGCTGGAACCGCAGGTGCATTTTGTCGAAGCATCGACCGCGCTGAAAGACATCCAGCTGGAAACCGTGCCCCAGGCGCAGTGGCATCACGATCTGTCCACCGTGACGCCCTATGGCCCGATCCTGCTGGTCGCCAACGAATTCCTCGATGCCCTGCCGGTACGGCAACTGGTCAAAACCGCGGAGGGCTGGCGCGAACGAATGGTGGTGCCCGAAGGCGACAAGTTCGTCTGCGTCGCCGGGCCGCAGCCGATGGACCCGGTGGTGCCCGCAGCGCGGCGTGATGCGCCAGTCGGCACACTGTACGAATTGTGTCCCGGCGCGGCGGCGACGGTCTACGAAGTCGCCGGGCGGCTGGTCGAACAAGGCGGAGCGGCGCTGTTCATCGATTATGGCCATGATGCGCCGCGCGCTGGCTCCACCCTGCAAGCTGTGCGCAATCACTTGAAGGTCGATCCTTTCGCCGGGCCGGGCGAGGCGGACCTGACCGCGCATGTTGATTTCGCCGCGCTCGCGCCGATTGCGCAATCGCGCGGGTGCACGTGGCTGGGCACCGTGCCGCAAGGCCGCTGGCTGCGCGAACTGGGGATTGAGGCGCGCACCGAAGCGCTGACGCAGACCGCGCCGCAGCACGCCGAGGCGCTGCGCGTGGCGCGCGACCGGTTGATCGGCGAAGGGCAGATGGGGCTGCTGTTCAAAGTGATGGGCCTCGCTGCGCCTGGCTGGCCCCAAGGTGTGGGTTTCTAAGCCGCGCCGATTGCGTGCCAATCGTTTGCCGCTAAGCTGCGCGGCAGAGAAAAAGGGAACCGGGATGATGGATGAAGGGCGGCCAACGCTGCTGTCGCGCGCTGTAAAGGCCCTGCTGCTGTGGCTCTACCGCTGGAAGGGCTGGCAGATCGAAGGGACCGCGCCGCGCGCCCCAAAGGCCATGCTGCTGGGCGCACCGCACACGACCAACTGGGACTTCGTGTTCTTTCTGGGGATCATCAACGAAATGGGCCTGAAGCCGCGGTTCATGGGCAAGACCAGCCTGTTCCGCTGGCCGCTGACCCGGTTCATGTATGACGTGGGCGGGGTGCCGATCGACCGGACCAAGCGCAGCAATTACGTGGAGCAAGTGATCAGCGCGTTTCGCAATGCCACCGGCGATTTCCATCTGGTGATCGCGCCCGAAGGGACGCGCGGGTCGATCGATAAATGGCGCTCCGGATTTTACCACATCGCGCACGGGGCCGGGGTGCCGATTGTGCCGGCCTGGGTCGATCACGCTAAGATGCGCGGCGGGATTGGCCCGGAAATTGCCACTACCGGGGATTTCATGGCAGACCTCGCCAAGATCGCGGCGTTCTATCGCTCGGTGATGCCAAATCATCCCAAATTGGCCAAGCTCTATCAAATGGTGGACAAATCCGATGACTGAAGCCCTGATTACCAACGTTCTGATCGTCGCGCTGCTGATGCTCGCGACGTGGCAAGTCGCGGTGCGGATCGGCGATGTTTCGTTCATCGATGCCGTGTGGGGCGGCGGGATGGCGCTGGTCGCGCTGGCCAGCTGGTGGCAGATGCCCGATCCCGGCGCGCGCGCCAGCCTGATCGCGGCGCTGGCATTTGTGTGGGGCGCACGGTTGTTCATCCACCTCTACACCCGCTGGCGTGGGCATGGGGAGGATACGCGTTATGCCCGGATGCTGGGTAAAGCGAAGGAGCGCGGGCAGTTCGCGCGCGCGGCGCTGACGGTGGTGTTCGGCCCGCAGGCGCTGTTGCTGTTGCTGGTCTGCCTGCCCGCGCAATTGGGCATACTCGCCAGCCCGGCCCCCGCGCCGCTCGGCCCGCTCGCTTGGGCCGGCTTGGCGCTGTGGTTGACCGGCATGGGGTTTGAAACCGTCGGCGATGCCCAGCTGAAAGCCTTCCGCGCTGACCCTGCCAGCAAGGGCAAAGTGCTCGATACCGGGCTGTGGCGCTATACCCGCCATCCCAACTATTTCGGCGATGCCTGCGTGTGGTGGGGGATCTGGCTGGCGGCGGCGGATGCTGGCCAATGGCCGATGAATTGGATTGCGCTGGCCAGCCTGCCGGGGCCGCTGTTCCTGACCTTCACGCTGACCAAATGGTCCGGCAAGCCGCTGCTGGAAAAAGGCCTGGTCAAGACCCGCCCCGGCTATGCCGACTATGTAGCCAGAACTTCGGGATTTTTTCCGTGGCCGCCGAAGCGCGCAGCTAGCGGCGACAGTTCGGCTGTGCGATAAGGCTTGCTCGCGCGGACGAATCCGTCCGCCGGACAGAACAGAGGAGTTCTCCCTATGCGTCGCCTGATTCTTCCGCTCGCCGCCCTGGCACTGGTTTCCGCTTGCAAGAAAGAAGCCGCGCCTGCCGCCGATGGCAGCGAAGCCGCTGTGGCCGCCGCGAGCACTGCTGCTGCTGCGGTGATGCCCGCGCTGACCACCAACGCCCGTGGCGGCACCGCCTATGTCGGCAGCTATGGCCAGACCGGCGCCGATGGCAAGACCACCACGCTGGCTCTCGCCGCTGATGGCACTTACGAATGGACTGGCGCTGACGGCAAGGCCGTGAAGGGCAAGTTCAGCTGGTACAAGGATGGCAGCACGATCCTGCTCGACGCAGCTGGCGGCAAGGGCGTGTTCGCGATTGCCGATGGCGGTGTGTACAAGCTCGCCAGCAACGACGCCGCGCGCACCGGCTTTACCGCCGATCAGCTATGGACCAAGGCTGCGAAGTAATTCGCCGGCCTTTGGCAAGCTCAACGAGGGGCGGCGCTGCGGTGCCGCCCCTTTTTGTTGGAAAATGCACATTCCGCGATGGCCGATCCTTTCCGCCGAATTCCCGCTCATCCTGAGCCTGTCGAAGGACCATCATGCGCGCGCAACGTCTTCGTCAAACGACGGTGCTTCGACAAGCTCAGCATAAGCGGGTCTGATTCTGAAGCTTGGCGGTTTTGTCCTACCGATACGTCACCCCTGGCGGGGTGGTCGAGCGGGTGCGGTTCAGCGCGGGATTGCGGTCCTGCGTGCGCGATTCCGCCGGTGCGGCGCGCGGTGGACGTTGTTGCAGCCAGCCTTCGAACGCGGCGATATCGCTGGGGCCCAGCGTGCGTGCGCGGCCCTTTGTGAACACACTGAAGCTATCCCCGCCATTGGCGAGGAAGTTGCTGACCGCGACGCGGTAATCGCGCGCCGGATCGATCGGCGCATCGTTCAGGGTCATCGCCACGATCCGGTCTCCCCCTGCGCGGCTGCGGTCATAGGCATAACTGAAGCCCATCGATGGGGTGAGGATCTGCTCCGGCCCTGATGCATCAAAGCCCTGCTCCAGGATCGCCTTCAGTTCGGCCCCGCTGTAGGTTAGTGTGAACAGGTCGTTGTTGAACGGCTGGACCGCGTAGATATCGCCAAAGGTCACGCTGCCATCGGCCGCCGGAGCAATCGAGCGGCGAATCCCGAACGGGTTCATCAGCGCGATCTGCGCTCCGGCCTTGGCGGTCGCGGCCAGCTGCGCATCGGCAATCAGGTTGCCCAGCGGTCCGCCCGTGTTCTGCAATTCGCCCTCGGACTTTTCGACCGGCCCCGCCAGCCAGCCGACCTTGCGGCTTGAAAACGCGCGGGCGGCCTCAACATAGCGCGCGACATAGGCCTGCACGTCTGCACGCGGGGCGAACACCGGAAAGCGCGGATCAACCGCCACCGGGCCGCGGGTGGCGGTATACGGCGCTGACTGCACCGCGACATTGCGCGCGCGCTTGCTCACCACGCGGCGGGTGACGGGGTCGATCTCCAGCGTGATATCGGTCACGAACCCGCCCCAGACCCCGGCACTGGTCAGCAGGAACGGCTTAGCCGGGTTATACGCCGCATAATCGCAGACGTAGGACCAATGGGTGTGCCCCGATACGACCACGTCGATCCGGGGATCGAGCCGGTCAAGCACGGGGCGGATATCGGAGCTGAGCCCCTCGCAGCTGTTGGGGTCAGGCGCGCCGGTGGTGCGGCCGCCTTCGTGGATCAGCAGCACGATCGCATCCGCGCCCTGCCGTTTCAGCCCGTCAACCAGCGCGTTCGCGGTATCGGCCTCGTCGGCGAACCGCACTTGCGCGGCGACATCGGGCGGGATCAGCGCGGCGGTGCCTTCCAGCGTCATCCCGATCACGCCCACGGTCACGCGGTTTTGACCGCTGCCATAGCTGCGCAAGCCTGTGCCGGGCAGCAGGGTTTGGCCATCAGGGGTAAAGACATTGGCGGCCAGATACTGGAACCGCGCCCCGGTGAACGGTTCGACCTGGCACGGCTCGCGCGGGGTGTGCTTCGCGCAGCCGCCCGTCTGCTTGCGCCGCAGCTCTGCAATCCCGGCGTCGAATTCGTGATTGCCGACCGCGCCGAACTCCAGCCCGATCCGGTTCATCACGCCGATTGCGGGTTCATCGACAAACAGCGCTGAAGTGATTGGGGTGCCGCCGATCAGATCACCCGCCGCCACCGTCAGATGGTTGGGATATTTGCCGCGTACCGCATCGATGGCGCTGGCAAGGTAAGCCGCGCCGCCAGCGGGGAGGCCCACCACCTGGCCTTGCGCATCCTGCACCATTGCCGATTGGCGCGGCGGTTCCAGATTGCCGTGGAAATCGTTGATCGCGACGATTCCCACTGTAACTGGCCCGCCCGTAGTTGGTGGAACCGTTGCGCAGCCCCCAAGCAGGGCCAGCAAAGGAAGGGTCAAGGCGGAGCAAATCTTCATGGCGGTCATCCTGGCTGGTGCGCGGCGTGCAACAAACCTTGCGTATTGTGCAAGTAAGACAGTTTATTGAACATCTGCGCAATTCGTTTATATAGGCGCAATCTCAGCAGACGGGGAGAAACCGCGATGGCGCGGCCGCATACCGATATTGAAGCAGGGCGCGAGCGCCTGGTCGATCACGTTCTCGAACTGATCGAGGAACGCGGCAGTGCGGCCTTGACCATGACCGAACTGGCCAGCCGCGCGGGCATGTCACCCGCCAACCTTTATCGCTTCTTTGACAGCAAGGAAGCGATGATCGCGGCGGTGGCGGATCGCTGGTTCCAGCCGAAAGTGGCAATCATGGAAGCCGTGGTGAACAGCGACCTGCCCCCGCGCCGCAAAATGTTTGAGTTCTTTGCCCAGCGCTTTGCCTATGCCCGCGCGATCTGGGAGCGCGATCCAGTCGCCTTCGCCGCCTATTGCGAGCTGGGCGAAGAACACTTCGCGACAATCCGCACTTACGTTGACCTGGGCGATCATTACCTGGGCGTGCTGATTGGCGAGGCAATGGCTGATGGCCATTTCGCGGGGCTGAGCATCGACGAAGCGATCAGTCTGGTGAACCAAATGGTCACTTGTTACTGCAACATCGCCGTGATGCGCTATCTGATGGAACGCTTGTCCGAAGCCAAGCTGGCGCGGATCATCGACGCGGTGTTCGATGGCCTGTCCGCGCAAGATCGCGGCGCGCAGTCGCTCAGCGGGTTGCGCGCGGCCTAGGCAAGTTTGTCGGCAAAGCTTTTCTGCAATTTCGCCAGCTTCGGCGGGATCACGGCGAGGCAATAGGGATTGCGCTGGCCTTCGCCCGCCCAGTATTCCTGATGATAGTCTTCCGCCGGATACCAGATCGCGGGCCCTTCGATGGTGGTTACGGCCTGCTGCTCTGGATGGCTGGCGTTCCAGCGCGCGATTCCAGCCTCCGCTTCGGTGCGCTGGCTATTGTCCAGTGGGAACAGTGCGGAGCGGTATTGCGTCCCCACATCGCCGCCCTGGCGGTTTAGCTGGCTGGGATCGTGCGTGGCCATGTGGATATCGAGCAGATCGGCGAAGCTGACCACGGCAGGGTCAAAGGTGATCCGGATCGCTTCGGCATGGCCGGTGCTGCCGCTGCACACCTGTTTGTAGGTGGGACTGGCCACCGCGCCGCCGATATAGCCACTCTCCACCGCGCTGACCCCACCGATTGAGGTGAACACCGCTTCGGTGCACCAGAAACATCCACCTGCAAAAATTGCCTCAGCCACGCTGTCGCTCCTCTGTCTTGATGCACAGATAGGAACGCAAGCACCGCTTGTCATCGCCAGCAACACGACTACCTTGCGGACAGAGATTTTTCCGGGAGATTTGTCATGCGCCGTTTGTTTGCCGCCACCGCCCTGGCCATCGCTGCACCTGCCGCCATGTTTGCGGGCAGCGCCGCGCTGTCCAAGGGGCCGGTGATCAATGCCGAGCTGGCTGCCGCTGTTGCCAATCCCAAACGTGACGCCGATCGCCCGCGTGACCAGTACCGCCGCCCAGGCGAAACGCTGGCGTTCTTCCAGATCAAGCCCGACATGAAAGTGGGCGAATATGCGCCAGGCGGGGAGTGGTATTCGCGGATGCTGGGGTTATATCTGGGACCGAAAGGCAAGCTGGTCGGGCTGTACTTCGATCCCACTTCGGGCGCATTCAACGAAACCCAGCAGAAGGGCATTCGCGAGGCGGCGGCGAAGTACCCGGCGGATATTGCGGGCTGGTCGGGCATTCCCGCAGAGCGGTTTTCGGCCTACGCGCTCGATGCCGTTCCAGCAGCGGAAAAAGGGACGTTTGACCGTATTCTGGTGATGCGGATGATGCACAATCTGCTGCGCTGGAATATCGCGGACCGTGAGATCAAAGTGATGCGCGATCTGCTGAAGCCAGATGGCATGATCGGGATCGAACAGCACCGCGCCAAGCCGAACGCACCGTTCAGCTATACCGACGGATCGAAGGGCTATCTGCGCGAAAAGGACGTGATCGCTTTCATGGAACTCAACGGGTTCGCATTTGCGGGCAAGAGCCAGGCCAATGCCAACCCGAAAGATCCCGCCAACTGGGAAATCGGCGTCTGGACCCTGCCGCCCGCGCTGCGCGGCGCCAAGGAAGAAGACAAGGCCCGGCTGCAAGCCATCGGCGAAACCGACCGGATGACGCTGTTGTTCCGGAAACGCCCGTGATCCGCGCGGCGCTTGCGCTTGCCGCGCTCGCCGCCCTCAGCGCGTGCGGACGGGGCCATGACCGCCCCGATCCGCGCGGGGTCGATCACGATGAAACGCTGCTCTCGGTTTCCGCCACGGGCGAGGCCGAGGCAGTGCCCGATCTGGCCACGATCATGATCGGGGTGGAAACCTATGGGCCCAATGCCCAGGCGGCAAACGAAGCCAACAGCCGCAAGGCCGCCGGGATCGCCAAGGCGCTGGAACAGTTCGGCGTGCAGGAACGTGATCTGCAAACTGCAAACCTCTCGCTCACCCGGATCGCATACGGCGCCAAGAAAGGCCAGTTCCAGGCGAGCAACACCTTGACCGTGCGGCTGCGCGATGTGCCAAAGGCGGGCGAAGCAGTGGCCGCAGCAACCACGGCGGGGGCAAATGTACTGTCGGGTCCGTCATTGCAGATCGACGATCCAGAAAAGGCCAATCGCGGGGCCTATACTGCCGCCTACAAAGCCGCGCGGACCCGCGCCGAAGCCTATGCCGCAGCAGCGGGGATGCAAATTGGCCGCGTGCTGACGATCCGCGATGGCGGGCAGAACGGCGGCTATCCAATGCCCTACGCGGCAGAGATGGCCGCCGATGCCGCCGCAGTGCAGGTTTCCGCGCCGCCACCGCCGTCGATCCGTCCCGGGGTTAGCCGGACCCGCGTATCGGTGCAGGTGGACTTCGCGCTGGAGGAGAAATAGGGTAGGAAATCAAGAAGCAGGACAAAGGTGGGAACGCAATGCGCGGGGCAAGGCTGATTTTCTCGGCGTCAGCGGTCATCGCTGGGCTAAGCGCGGCGCAACTTTTCGCGCAAAGTCAGCCAAATTTCTTGGTCAACGGCGGCTTCGAAAGTGGGCCGACAAATCCAGTTCGCGCCGATGGCAACCTACTGGTTTTGCCAAACACTGGCGGTGCATTGGCTTGGCAGCATGCTGGCCCAGTTCCAGGCTATTGGACGAACACTGGCAGTCCGCTCAAGCTGAATATCGTCCAAGTTGATGGGCCTGGCGGCTTCGATTACGGGATCGCTGGGAACCAATCTGATGCGACCGGAATACACACCCGCTTCCGGCGTCGGCACTATCTTGATATGGTTTGGGACGATGCGGTGTATCAGGTGTTCGTTGCGCCGTGCGAGGGCCCGGTTGAGTTTGGCGCTTATTTTTCGGGGCGGCAAAACGGATGGGACAACTATGGTGTTTCAAGGATCGATCTCATCGCGGGCACCAACCCCATGGCTGCTACCAGCCAAGCCACGCTGATCCTGAACAGCTCGGCTGGACCATATCAAGCGAAGACCGGTCCGTGGCAACTCCTGCGCGGACAGACAAATGTGTCGCGGGGCGCAAGTTACGTTTTCAAGATCAAGCTTGGCGACGCCATGTCGGTTGACGAGGCGTTTGTGAAACCGGCTGCCGGATGCCGTTGACGGCAATTCGGCGTGAACTGGGTTCGGCAACCTGCGGCAAAGTTCCGTCCGCAAACATCATGCGCCTTCAAATTGGTGCTCTGCGCTGATAGGCGGCTGACATGACTGACACGCTGACCGTCGCCGCGCTGCAACTGGCGCTTGGATCGTCCGATGAGGGCGAGAACATCGCCGCCGTAGCCGCACTGGTGGAGCAGGCCGCAGCTCAAGGCGCGCAAGTGATCCTGCCGCCCGAGCTGTTTTCGGGGCCGTACTTTTGCAAGGTGGAGGATGAAGCGCTGTTCGCGCTCGCGCGGCCCACGACGGAGCATCCATCAGTACGGGCGATGCAGGCGCTCGCGGCGAAGTTGAAGGTCGCCATTCCGACCTCGTTTTTCGAGCGTGACGGGCAGCACTATTACAACACCGTGGCGATGATCGGCCCCGATGGCGCGATCATGGGCACTTACCGCAAAAGCCACATTCCCGATGGGCCGGGCTACGAAGAAAAATACTATTTCCGCCCCGGCAACGATGGCTTCAAGGTGTGGGAGCTGTTCGGGCGCAAAGTGGGTGTGGGGATCTGCTGGGATCAGTGGTATCCGGAATGCGCGCGGGTAATGGCGCTGCTGGGGGCCGAAGTGCTGCTGTACCCCACCGCGATCGGCTCCGAACCCTACGATACCGAATTGGATACCAGCCGGATGTGGCGGCGCGCGATGCTGGGCCATGCGGTGTCAAACTGTATGCCGGTGATTGCCGCCAACCGGATTGGCAGCGAGGACGGCCCCAATGGCGCGCAACGCTTTTACGGGCATAGCTTCATCGCCGACGAATGGGGGGATTTCGCGGCTGCATATAGCGGCGCGGAAACCGGCGTGCTGATCGCGACGCTCGATCTGGCCCGCGCCGCGCGGCACCGCGCGGGCATGGGCTTTTTCCGGGATCGCCGCCCGCAGCTGTATGGCCGGATCGCGCAGGACTTCTGACGCGGCGATGCAGTATGTGATCGCGCTTGGCTCTAACCAGCGACATCCCTTGCACGGCGCGCCGCCGCGCGTGCTGGCGGCGGCGCTGGTGGCGCTGGGCCGCGCCGGGATCACGGTGCTGGCCAGCAGTTCGATCCGCACCACCCCGCCGCTGGGACCAGCGTTGCGCCGCTATGCCAATGGCGCGGCGCTGATCGAAACGCGGCTGGAACCGGAAGATCTGCTGGTCCAGCTGCAACAGATCGAAACGGCATTCGGTCGCCGCCGCCTGGGCCAGCGCTGGCGCGCGCGGGTACTCGATCTGGATATCGTGCTGGCGCAGCGGGGCGCGTGGTGCTTGCCCGGCTTGACCATTCCGCATCCCGCATTCCGCCAGCGCCGCTTTGTCACTGCGCCGGTGCAAGAGGTTGCGGCGGATTGGCGCGATCCGATCAGCAATTTCACCATCCGGCAGGTGCATGCCCGCTTGACCCGGCCGCGCCCGCTCCCTAGGTGACCTCTCCGTGGTCGGGCCCTTAGCTCAGTCGGTAGAGCAACTGACTTTTAATCAGTAGGTCGCTGGTTCGAACCCAGCAGGGCTCACCACGGTGTTTATGCGCCAAGCGCAGCGAGCACAGCGCCAGCCACGGCGGGCTGGCAAATCAGCAAATCGGGGACATAGGTGTCCGGCTGATTGTAGCGCAGCGGTGATCCATCGACCCGGCTGGTATGCAGGCCATACGCCAGCGCGACTGCCGCTGGCGCGCAGTTGTCCCACTCGTATTGTCCGCCGGTGTGGAGATAGATGTCCGCTTCGCCGCGGACGACCGCCATGGCCTTGGCCCCGGCGCTGCCCATCGGGACCAGCACTGCGCCCAAGGCGTTGGCGACATGCAGCGCTTCTGCGGCGGGCCGGGTCCGGCTGACGACCATGCGCAGCGGATCGGCCGGCCGAGCCAGCGGGGCTAGGCAATCGCTGCGCAAGACCAGGCCGAGCGCGGGCAAGGCCACTGCGCCGATGACCGGATTACCATCAATCGCCAGCGCGACATGGACGGCCCAATCGCTGCGGCCTTCGGCATATTCGCGCGTGCCGTCCAGCGGATCGATCACCCAGACTCGCGATTTATCCAGCCGGGCGGCGGTATCGGCGGCTTCTTCGGACAGGATGCCGTCGCCTGGACGGTGCATCCGCAAGGCATCCAGCAGCAGTGTGTTGGCCTGGCGGTCACCCACTGCGCCCAGCGCCTGGCCATGCAAATTGCCCCCACTGCGCAGCTCCAGCAGCAGCTGACCAGCGGCTTCGGCCAACTGGGCGGCGAGTTCCGCGTCGGTCATATCGTTGGCATCCACGCTTCATCGCGCTGCCCGGTGACCAGTGCGACAATGCGTTCTGCGGCCTGCTCCGGGCTTTCCTGCGCGGTATCGATCACGATCTCTGGCGCAGCCGGGCGTTGATAAGGGCTGTCGATCCCGGTAAAATTCTTCAGTTCGCCCGCGCGGGCCTTCTTATACAGGCCTTTGACATCGCGGCGCTCGGCCTCGGCGAGCGCGGTATCAATGAAGATTTCAACGAAGTCCCCTTGCGGCAGCAGCGCCCGCACCAGCTCGCGTTCGGCCTGGAACGGACTGATAAAGGCGGTCAGCACGATCAGCCCGGCGTCGGTCATCAATTTTGCCACTTCGCCGACCCGGCGGATGTTTTCGATCCGGTCCGCTTCAGTAAAGCCCAGATCCTTGTTGAGCCCGTGGCGAACGTTATCCCCATCGAGCAGGAACGTATGGAGCCCCAGCGCGTGGAGCTTTTTTTCCACCAGATTGGCAATCGTCGATTTGCCCGAGCCGGACAGGCCGGTGAACCATAGCACGGCCGGGCGCTGGTTCTTGAGCGCGGCATGGGCCGCGCGGCTGACGTCGAGCGCCTGCCAATGCACGTTCTGCGCGCGGCGCAGGCTGAAGTTCAGCATCCCGGCCGCAACTGTCGCGTTGGTCAGCTTGTCGATCAGGATGAACCCGCCCAGTGCGCGGCTGTCGGCATAGGCTTCAAACACCAGGCCGCGATCTGTGGTCAGCTCGGCCACGCCAATCGCGTTAAGCTCCAGCGTGCGCGCAGCGGTCTGTTCCAGTGTATTGACGTTGACCGTGTATTTGGGGGTCTGGACAGCAGCGGAAACAGTCTGGCTGGCCAGTTTCAGCCAGTACCCGCGCCCGGGGATCAGGGCTTGTTCGCTCAGCCAGACCAGCGTGGCTTCGAACTGATCAGCGGTCTGCGGTGGTTGGTCTGCCGCGGCGATCACATCGCCGCGTGAGCAATCGATCTCGTCCGTCAGGGTCAGGGTGACCGATTGCCCGGCCACCGCCTGCGCCAGATCGCCCGCCAGCGTCACGATTCGGGCGACCTGTGTGGTCTTGCCCGAAGGCAGGATCCGCACGCTGTCGCCAACCTGCACGGTGCCAGCCGCGACCAGACCGGCAAAGCCGCGGAAATCGAGGTTGGGACGGTTCACCCATTGCACCGGCATCCGAAACGGCGAGGTCTGCATCTGCGCGGCATCAATCGGCGCCGCCTCCAGCAGTTCGATCAGCGGCGGACCCGCGTACCACGGCATGGCGGGTGACGCGGCGGTGATGTTATCGCCCTTGAAGCCAGAGATCGGCAGGGCGGAGAATGTGGCCAGTCCGATCTCGGCTGCGAAAGCGGCGTAGGCGGTCACGATGGCATCATAGCGCGCCTGATCATAGCCGATCAGGTCCATCTTGTTCACCGCCAGCACCACGTTGCGGATACCGAGCAGGTGGCAGAGGTAGCTATGCCGCCGGGTCTGGATCAGCACGCCCTTGCGTGCATCGACCAGGATCACCGCCAGGTCGGCAGTAGACGCGCCGGTGACCATATTGCGGGTATACTGTTCGTGCCCCGGGCAATCGGCGACGATGAATTTGCGCTGTTTGGTCGCGAAAAAGCGATAGGCCACGTCGATCGTGATGCCTTGTTCGCGTTCTGCCGCCAGGCCATCGACCAGCAGGGCAAAATCGATCTCCTGCCCCTGCGTGCCAACCTGGCGCGAATCGGTTTCGAGCGCTGCCAGTTGATCGTCGAAGATCATTTTGGAATCGTAGAGCAACCGTCCGATCAGGGTCGATTTGCCATCATCCACACTGCCGCAGGTGATGAACCGCAACAGATCCTTGCGCTCATGCTCGGCCAGATAGGCCTCGATATCCTCTGCAATCAGGCTGTCGGTAACATAGTCCGGGGCGGCCATCTCAAAAATACCCCTGCTGCTTTTTCACTTCCATCCCCGCGCCGTCGGCGTCCTTGTCGATCACCCGGCCCTGCCGTTCGGAGGTGGTGGTCAGCAGGGTTTCTTGAATGACTTCGGTCAGTGTGGCGGCGGTACTTTCCACTGCGCCGGTCAGCGGGGAGCAGCCAAGGGTGCGGAACCGCACCGAACGTTCGGTGATGTCCAGCTTGCGGCCCAGCACGCGTTCCAGCCGCTCGGGATCATCGGCCATGAACAGCTGGCCGTCCCAGATATAGGTCGGGCGCGGTGCGGCGAAATAGAGCGGAACGATCGGGATCGCCTCACGGCGGATATATTGCCAGACGTCCAGCTCGGTCCAGTTGCTGATCGGGAACACCCGCATACTCTCGCCCTTGTGCTTGCGGGCGTTGTACAGGTTCCACAGTTCAGGCCGCTGCTGCTTGGGATCCCAGGCATGGCTGGCGCTGCGGAAGGAAAAGATCCGTTCCTTGGCGCGGCTCTTTTCCTCATCGCGGCGGGCTCCACCAAAGGCGGCGTCAAAGCCCCACTTGTCGAGCGCTTGCTTCAGCCCCTCGGTCTTCCACATATCGGTGTGGACCGGGCCGTGATCGAACGGATTGATGCCTTGCGCGACCGCGTCCGGATTTTGCCAGACCAGCAGTTCCATGCCGCTTTCCTGCGCCATCTGTTCGCGCAGCGCGTACATTTCGCGGAATTTCCAAGTGGTATCGACGTGTAGCAGCGGGAACGGCGGCGGGGCCGGGTAGAACGCCTTGCGCGCCAGATGCAGCATCACCGCGCTGTCCTTGCCCACCGAATAGAGCAGCACCGGACGTGCAGCTTCCGCCACCACTTCGCGGAAAATATGGATTGCTTCCGCCTCCAGGCGGTCAAGATGAGTCAGGGTCTGGATCATGGCCGTCTGTTGGATTGCGTCCCCTGCGCTGTGGCCGCGATGGCGCGCGGTGTGAACGCAGTAAATCCTTGGCGGCAGCAAGCAAGCCTATCGCTGCGCCAGCAGTCCGGCGAAGGCTTCGGCCTGCGCGCCGATTCCTGTTGGCAGCCCGTCACCGGCCCTTGACGCAGCGGGGCTGCCAATGGTCTTGCGCTGGGTGGTTTCACGCCCACTTAGGGCGACGCTGAAACTCCTTGCCGAACCGGAACCCGTCTATGTCACGCCGCCACGTCAGCCTGCTTATCCTTGGTTCCGGACCCGCCGGGTGGACCGCCGCAGTCTATGCCGCGCGTGCCAACCTGAAGCCGGTGCTGGTCACCGGGCTGTGGCACGGCGGACAGCTGACCACCACGACCGAAGTTGATAACTGGCCGGCCGATGTCGATGGGGTGATGGGACCAGACCTGATGCAGCGGTTCCAGGCCCATGCCGAACGGTTTGAAACCGAAGTGGTCTATGACCACATCCACACGGTCGATCTGAACGTCCGGCCGTTCGTGGTGACTGGCGATTCGGCTGAATTTACCTGCGATGCACTGATCATCTGCACCGGGGCGACGGCGCAGTATCTGGGGCTGCCGTCCGAAGAAGCCTATATGGGCAAAGGCGTTTCGGCCTGTGCCACTTGCGACGGGTTCTTCTACAAGGGCAAGCCGGTGGCCGTGGTCGGCGGGGGCAATACCGCGCTGGAAGAAGCGCTGTATCTGTCCAACATCGCCAGCCACGTTTCGGTGATCCACCGCCGCGACAAATTCAGGGGGGAGAAGATCCTGCAGGACCGGCTGCTGGAGCGCGCGCGGACCGGCAATGTCACGATCCACTGGAATTCCACCCTCGCCGAAGTGCTGGGCGATGGCCGGGTCGTCACCGGGCTGCGTATGGCGAGCACCGCTGGCGCGCCGGATCAGGAAATCACCGCTGACGGCGTGTTCATCGCGATCGGCCACAAGCCCACGACCGAACTGTTCACCGGGCAGCTCGAAATGGAGAATGGCTATATCGTCACCCAGGCCGGCCGCCAGGGCATGGCGACCCAGACCAGCGTCCCCGGCGTGTTCGCGGCGGGTGACGTGCAGGATCACATTTA
>JANORN010000063.1:0-21932 GCA_031415355.1 Novosphingobium sp.
GCTGGGGTTTGAATTCACCCTGATGAACGGCGGCCGCAACCTGCACCGCAACGTGATCTTCCGCGATGGGGGTGAGAAGGTGCGTTCGGTCGTGCCGCTTGGCGCATGGGGCGATAGCATCACGGCGGCCAGCCTGTGGGACTATATGGACGCCTATGAGCAAGGCACCGGCGGCAAGGTGCTGGCGATCCCGCACAATTCCAACCTTTCCAACGGCCAGATGTTTGAACTGACCATGCCCGGCGGCGGGCCGATGACGGCGGATTACGCGCGCCGCCGTGCTGCGCATGAGCCGGTCGTGGAGATCACCCAGATCAAGGGTGACAGCGAAGCCCATCCGTTCCTCTCCCCTAATGACGAGTTCGCCGGGTTTGGCGTGACCGGCTGGGAACTGGGCGATCTGGCCATGGCTGAAGGCAAGCAGCCAAACATGTTCGCCGGGGAATACGTTCGCGAAGCCTTGAAACGCGGCCTGGAGCTGGAAGGCAAGTTGGGCGCGAACCCCTACAAGTTCGGCGTAATCGGATCGACCGACAGCCATACGGCGTTGGCCACCGGAGACGAGGATAACTTCTTCGGCAAACACACTGGCAACGAGCCTGGCGCGAACCGCGCCGCCAGCGCGCAGAACCTGGGCACGCGCGAAGGCCGGTTCGGCTGGCACTACTTGGCGGGCGGCTATGCGGCGGTCTGGGCGAAGGCCAATACCCGCGCGGCGATCTTCGATGCAATGGCGCGGCGTGAGGTCTATGGCACCACTGGCCCGCGGATGACCGTGCGGTTCTTTGGCGGGTGGGACTTTGCAGCCGATGACCTTAAGGGCGATTGGGTCAAGGCTGGCTACGCCCGCGGCGTGCCGATGGGCGGCGAACTGGCGGCGAACGGCAAAGCTGCACCCCGCTTCATCGTCTCCGCACTGAAAGACCCACAAGGGGCCAATCTGGACCGGGTGCAAATCGTCAAGGGCTGGGTCGATGGTGCTGGCAGGGCGCAGGAGAGAGTATTCGAAGTAGTGTGGAGCGATATGGCCAAGCGCGCGCTGGCAGGCGGCAAAGTGCCCGCTGTGGGCGATACCGTGGACGTTGCCACGGCCACCTACTCCAACACTATCGGCGCGGCAAACCTGGCCACGGTCTGGACCGATCCGGACTTCGATC
The DNA here is from genome assembly GCA_031415355.1 of Novosphingobium sp. Classification (GTDB taxonomy): domain Bacteria; phylum Pseudomonadota; class Alphaproteobacteria; order Sphingomonadales; family Sphingomonadaceae; genus Novosphingobium. The sequence goes on from JANORN010000063.1 coordinate 1,158, forward strand.
CAAAACAGCGCGCGTTCTATTATGTGCGGGTGATCGAAATCCCCACGCCCAGCTGGCCAGCCTTTGATGCGCTGCGGTTCAAGCAGAAGCTGGCACCAGATGTGCGGGTGAAGCAGCAGGAGCGCGCCTATACCTCGGCGATCTGGTACACGCCTGGCGCATGACCTTGAAACAGCGCGCGGCCGCGTGGCTGCGCGAACCACTGCTGCAATTCCTGCTGATCGGGCTGGTGCTCTATGCCGCGCTGGCCGGCCGCGCACCTGATCCGGGCGAGCAGCGCATCGTGGTGGACGAACGGGTGGTGGGTCGGCTGGTGGCCCGCTGGACCCAGTCGTTCCGCCGCGCGCCCAGTCAGGCCGAGATCGACGGGTTGATCCGCGACCACGTGAAGGACGAGGTCTATTACCGCGAAGCATTGCGGTTGGGGCTAGACCGCGATGATGAAGCGGTGCGGCGCTTGATGCGCAACAAACTGGTCGCCACGGCCGCAACCGAAGCCGAAGCCACGCGGCCCAGCGATGCACAGTTGCAGGCGTTGCTGGATCAAGACCCGGCGCGCTATGCTGCCGAAGTCAGGTTGGATTTCACGCAAGTCTATCTGGGCGGTGACACGCCCGCAGTGCGCGGCAAAGCCGCCAGCGTGCTAGCCAGCTTGGCGCGCGGCGGCAGCCCGGATGGCGAAGTTCGCCTGCCGATGCCGCGCACGTTTGCGCAAGCCAGCAGCAGCGACATCGCCAGCCAGTTCGGCGATGAATTTGCTGCGGCCTTGCGCGATTTGCCCGCAGGTCAATGGCGCGGACCGGTTGTCTCCGGGCTGGGATTGCATCTGGTGCGGGTGGGCCGCAAGTTGCCCGGCAGCCCGCCGCAAGTCGGCGCGATCCGGCAGCGATTGGAGAATGATTGGCGCGCGGCGGCGCTGGCGGAGGCACAGGAGCGGCAATATCGCGAACTGCTGACAGCTTATGACGTTGTGACTGAGGTTGCGAAGTGATCCGATGGTTGCTGGTGCTGGCGGTAATGCTGTGGCCGGACGCGGTGCGCGCAGACGCTTTGCAGCCCGGCTATCTGGAACTGACGCAGCGGAGCGACCAGGACTGGGGCATCGTCTGGAAAGCCCCGATTCTGGGCGGTCTGGCCACCCGCGCCAGCCCGGCCCTGCCCCAGTTTTGCCAAGTAACCCCGCGCGGGTCGGGACTATCAAATGCGGCGCTCGTCACACGCGCTGACATGGTCTGCACCAAGCCGCTCAGTGGTGCTCAAGTTGGCCTCGCCGGGATCGAAACAGGCTTTACAGATGCACTGCTGCGCATCGCGCCGCTGGGCCAACCGGCGCAAACCGAGCGGCTGACGCGCGACCGGCCTTTGGTCGAAGTCGCCACCGTGCCAGACCGGTGGCAAGTGGCGCGGACATATCTGGTGATCGGGGTGGAGCACATTCTGGCGGGGTTTGATCACTTGCTGTTCGTGATCGCGCTGGTGCTGCTGTTGCAAAGCGGCTGGACCGTGATCAAGGCCGCGACCGCGTTCACCGTGGCGCATTCGCTGACACTAGCGGGTACGACGCTGGGGCTGTTCGGGCTGGAGCAGGCTCCGATCGAGGCGCTGATCGCGCTGTCGATCGTGTTCCTGACGGTAGAAATCGCCAAGCAGGACGGCGTAACCAAGCGGCTGACCGAGCGCATCCCGTGGGTGGTCGCGTTCCTGTTCGGCCTGCTGCACGGCTTCGGGTTTGCCGGGGCGTTGCGCGAAATCGGCCTGCCGGACGGCGAAGTGCCGATGGCCTTGCTGACCTTTAATTTGGGGGTGGAACTGGGGCAATTGCTCGTGATCGCGCTGACCTTGGCGCTGCTGGCAAGCTTGCGCCGCTTCGCACAGCCCGCCATGCGTCCTGTCACGATGACGGCAACCTATCTGATCGGCGGGATCGCCAGTTTCTGGTTGATCGAGCGGATCGTTGGCTGATCCGGCCCGCCTTTACGGCCTTGACGCCTTGCGCGGGGTGGCCGCGCTGTGCGTGGTCGGGCTGCACACCAATGCGGTGTTCGGCGGGTTCGGCTGGCTGAGCAAGGGCTATCTGGGCGTCGATTTCTTCCTGATGCTTAGCGGATTCCTGATGACCCGGATCACCGAGCCGCGCTTGGTCGCAGGCACGGCTCCGGTCCGCTTCATGGTGGCGCGGTATCGTCGGTTCTGGCCGATGATGGCGCTGGGCTCGCTGATCGGCGTGCCGTACCTGTGGGTGCGCGCCGAGGCAGACATTGCCGCGTTCGTTCCCGCTCTATTCGCTAATTTCGCACTGCTGCCCTGGCCGCTGGCCAACCTGCTATTCGCGCTGAATATCCCGGCCTGGACGATTTTTGCCGAGCTGGTAGCCAATGCGGCGCACGTCTTCGCCCTGCGGCGGCTGCGGACGGCAGCGCTGGCATTGGTGGTCGCGGGACTGGCGGGGCTGACGGCCTGGGCGGCGCACAGCTATGGCTCGCTCGACGTTGGCGCACGGCCCACCAACTGGATCCCGGCAATCCCAAGAGTGCTGCTGGCCTATTGCCTGGGCATGCTGCTGAGCCGGTGCTGGAAGCAATCGCCGCTGCCCGCCCTGCCCGCGTCACTGATTATGCTGGCAATCCCGGCGCCACTGGTCGCCAGCGTGTTCTGGGACTGGCAGCATTGGAGCTATGACCTGGCCTTTGTGCTGGTGCTGTGCCCGCTGGTAATTCTGTCCGCCATGACCATTACCACGGGCACTCCGCTGATCAGGCTGTCCGCAGCGCTATCATTCCCGCTGTTCGCGGTGCATCTGCCGATCCTGGAGGCGATGCGAGAATTGGGCTTTGGTAAGGTTCTAGCACTGGCGGTGGTGGCGCTGATCACAACGATCATCGTGTGGTGGACAAACCGCCCTGCGCACCGCATGGCGCAGACCTGATTTCGAGGAGACGAACACGTGGATAGCCCGGTGCTCTATGCTTGCGATGCCGATGGCATTGCCACCATCACGCTTAACCGCGCGGAGCTGCGCAATCCAATCTCGGACCTCGATCTGATCGAAGCGCTGCTGACTACTCTGACTGCGATGGAGGATGATCCGAAGGTCCGCGTCGCAATCCTGACCGGGGCGGGCACGGCTTTTTCGGCGGGCGGCAACCTGAAGGCGATGCGGCCGGACAGCGGCGGGCTGAATGCCAGCCTGCCCGCGCGGACGCGGCGCAATTACAAGAGCGGGATTCAACGCTTGCCGCTGGCCTTCGCTGCACTGGAAGTGCCAGTAATCGCCGCGGTCAACGGCCCCGCCATCGGTGCCGGGCTCGATCTGGCCTGCATGTGCGATCTGCGCGTGGCCGGGCAAAGCGCGAAGTTCGCGGAGAGCTTCGTCAAGCTGGGGATCATCCCCGGCGATGGCGGAGCCTGGCTGCTGCAGCGGATTGTCGGCTTTTCCAAGGCGGCTGAGCTAACCCTGACCGGCGAAACCATTGGCGCGGATGAAGCGCTGCGGATCGGGCTGATTTCGCAAGTTGTGCCCGACGCCGAGCTGCTGGAGGCCGCGCGCGCGCTGGCCTTGCGGATCGCTTGCAACCCCTCGTTCGCGGTGCGCATGGCCAAGCGGCTGCTGTGGGATGCCCAGCGGATGGACCTGGCCGGAGTGCTCGAAATGTCCGCCGCGATGCAAGCTGTGGCGCACGCCACCAAGGACAATGCCGAGGCGGTCGATGCCTTCCTGGAAAAACGCAAGCCGGTGTTCAAGGGTGACTAACCATCACAGTGTGATGCCAATTGCGTATCACATTGTAGTGTGATACCGATTCGGAATGTCAACGAACCTTATCGAACGCGTCCGCCGCCTCGTCTCCGATGGTGGTATGTCCCGCGCCGGGCTTGCCCGCGCTGCCGGGCTTCACGCCAACACGCTGCGCGATTGCACGGAGCCCAACTGGAACCCCACGGCGGACACCCTGCGCAAGCTTGAAGCCTTCCTGTGGGACAGCGACGACGAACCAGTGCTGGTTCCGATTGAGGAAATCATCGAGGAAGCCCGCAACGGTCGGATGTTCATCCTGGTCGATGATGAGGACCGCGAAAACGAAGGCGATCTGGTGATTCCTGGCCAGATGGCAACGCCCGACGCGATTAACTTCATGGCGATGCACGGACGCGGACTGGTCTGCCTAACGCTCACGCAAGAACGCACCGAGCATCTCGGGCTTGAACTGATGGCCCGCAACAACGGCACCCGCCACGAAACCGCTTTCACCGTCTCGATCGTAGCCCGCGAAGGCGTGACCACCGGAATTTCCGCCGGGGACCGCGCGCGGACCGTGGCGGTGGCAATCGATGCAAGCAAAGGGCGGCAGGACATCGTCACCCCCGGCCATGTCTTTCCCTTGATCGCGCGCGATGGCGGGGTGCTGGTGCGTGCCGGGCATACCGAAGCATCGGTGGATATCTCGCGGCTGGCGGGCCTCAATCCCTCGGGCGTAATCTGCGAGATCATGAACGAAGACGGCACGATGGCGCGGATGGATGATCTGGTGCCGTTCGCGCGCCGCCACGGCTTGAAAATGGGCACGATCCGTGACCTGATCGAATACCGCCGCAAGCATGATCATCTGGTGACGCGAATCAACGAAGTGCCCTTCACCTCCGACTATGGCGGTGATTGGCAGCTGATCACCTTCCGCAACAAGATCGACGATACCGACAGCTTCGTGCTGCAAAAAGGCCAGATCGACCCCGCTCAGCCGACGCTGGCGCGGGTCCACACCATTTCTATCCTGGACGACATGCTGGGGCAGCCCGGCCCGCGCAAGCGCACCTTGCAGCGCGCGATGGCTGAAATCGGGCGCGAAGGCGCTGGTCTGATCGTGCTGCTGATCCGCCCGCGCGAGGGCGGCGATGTGGCTGGCGGCGGGGCCGCACCCGATATGGACCTGCGCAGTTACGGCATCGGCGCACAGATTTTGGCCGATATGGGCGTGACCGACCTGGTCCTGCTCAGCAACGCGCATCGTAATGTGGTAGCGATTGAAGGCTATGGCCTGAACATCGTGGGCGAACGCGCGATCCCGGCGGACGGGGCCTGACGCGTGAGCCCGGTGACCGCCGGGTTGTTACTGGCGGTATTCTCGGCCCTCACCACGTCGCTTGCCCATGCCTTGCTGAAAGCGGGTGACGACAAATTGGCGGTGCAGGCTTGGGTCCGTCTGACCGAACTGACGCTGGCGGCGCCGTTTGCGATATGGATTGGCTGGCCGCCCGCAAAGCTCTGGCCGTGGCTGATCGCAGCGGGATTTATCCACGCAGTTTATCAGTATGCCCTTACCTGCTCGTACCGGACCAGCGACTTTTCACTCGCTTTCCCGATTGCGCGCGGAGTGACCCCGCTGATCTCGGCGGTGCTGGCGATGGTTTGGTTGGGCGATAGCCTCAACCCCATGGCCATTGCCGGAATCGCATTGGTGTCATTCGGCCTGCTATCGTTGGCATATGGGACTGGCATATCCCGGCGTGGCATGGCTTTGGCCGCGCTAACTGGCCTGTTAACCTGTTGCTACACCTTGGTGGATGCGCAGGGGATGCGGCTTTCGCCAGACTTGTTTACCTTTCTGGTGTGGTTCTTTGTGATGGACGGGCTGGGTATGCCGCTGCTGCTGCTGGCGCGTGATCGGGGCAAGACGCTGCAAAATCTGATGCCTGAGGCCCGCACCGGCATTCTGGCGGGCGTGATGGCCCTGCTCGCCTTCGTGCCTGCATTGCTCGCCTTTCGCCTGGCACCGGTGGGCGCAGTCGCGGCGATAAGAGAAGGCAGCGTGATCATCGGGCTTGCCTTGGGCGCAAAGCTGCTCAAGGAGCAAATCGACCGACGGCGGATCGCGGGCGGCGTGCTGGTAACAGTCGGTGCGGCGGTTATCGTGCTCGCCACGGCACCACTATGAAGGACAGGTAATGGCCAGGTTTCTGATCGTCGAAGCGCGCTTCTACGACCATCTCAACGATATGCTGATCGACGGCGCCCGCAGCGCGCTCAAGGCCGCCGGACATCAGGTGGACGTGATCACCGTGCCCGGCGCGCTGGAAATCCCCGGCGCGATTGCGCTGGCGGATCAGGCTGATCTCTATGATGGCTTCGTCGGCATCGGGGTGGTGATCCGGGGCGAGACTTACCACTTCGAAATCGTCGCAGGCGAATCAGCGCGCGGCTTGATGGCGTTGACCATGGACGGCATGGCAATCGGCAACGGCATCCTGACCGTGGAAAACGAGGAACAGGCGCTGGTCCGCGCGGACCCGGCGCAGAAGAACAAGGGCGGCGAAGCAGCCCAAGCGGCGCTGGCCCTGCTCGCCCTCAAGGAGAAATTCGCATGAGTAAGCACCCTGCGCTGTCCGGCATCCCGCTGGTACTGGGCGGCAACGTGTTCGGCTGGACCGCCGATCAGGACGCCAGTTTTGAAGTGCTCGACGCCTTTTACGAAGCCGGCGGCCGGATGATCGATACCGCCGATGTCTATTCGGCTTGGGTTCCCGACCACAAGGGCGGCGAATCCGAGGCAGTGATCGGCGCCTGGCTCGAAGCGCGCGGTGTACGCAAGGATATGAAAATTCACACCAAAACCGGGATGCTTGGCGGCAAAGAACTGTACGAACCCGCGACGGTGCTGCAATCGCTTGACCGCTCGCTCGAACGGCTGCGCACGGACTATGTCGATCTCTATTACGCGCACCGCGATTACGATGAATTGCCGATTGGCGAGATCGTGTCCGCGTTCGATGGCGCGGCGAAGGCTGGCAAGGCGCACGCGCTGGGTGCTTCGCAATTCACTGCGGCGCGGCTGAGCGCGGCACTTGATGCGGCGGACGCACAAGGCGCGACGCCGTTCAGCGTGGTGCAGAACGAATACAATCTGGTCAGTCGCGCCCACTTTGGCACAGAGTTGCAACAGCTTTGCGCGGATCGCGAAATTCCGATGTTACCGTATTATAGCCTCGCCGCGGGCTTCCTCACCGGCAAATACCGCAATCGCACCGATCTGGCCGGAAAAGCGCGCGGCAGCACGGTGAAGCGCTACATTGACGAGGGGCAGCCTGTGCTCAAGGTGATGGACCCGATCGTCAAAGACCTGTTCGCCACGCACGCGCAAGTGGCGCTCGCCTGGCTGCTCGACCAACCCGGCATCGCCGCACCCATCGCCAGCGCCACCACCGCCGATCAAGTCGATGATCTGGTCGAAATGCTGGAGCTCGAACTGAGCGGCGAGCAGGTGGCGAGCCTGACTGCAGCAGTTTAGCGAAATCACACTTGCCGCACTCAAGTCCCGCTCATCCTGAGCCTGTCGAAGGACCATCGTCCGCAAACAACCTCAGCGTAATACGATGGTGCTTCAACAAGCTCAGCATGAGCGGGTTTGGATAAGGGTGGAGTGTGAGCACCTCACCCCAGATCCAGAAACTCCTTCAGCTCCAGCGGTGCGTAAGGCCCGATGATCAGTTGCTCGAACACGCCGAAGCCTTCGCCGTGCTGGTCGCTGAAAACCTTGCAGGGCAGCTGGACATGGAAATTGTCCATTGAACCGGAGTTGCACTGCGCCAGCCCGAAGTCTTCGCGTTCCACCGCCAACGGTCCGTGGTGCAGACCGTGGCCCCACTTGGGCGACGTATAGCCCAACCCGCGCATCTGGAATCGGCCAAGTGGTTCCAGCCGCAGTGTTTCCGGCCCGTCCGGCCCAGCGATAGTGAGCACGCCATGTTCGGGCCAGCGGGTGCCGGTGGCCAGCGCCGCCGCCATATCGCCGTCGGTATCGATTAGTTGATCCGCATTCGCCCCATCGGGGGCGATCACCGCGCGGGTGTTCCATATGTTGCCCTTAGCATCGGCGTTGACGTGGAAGAACACGCTGCGATCCGCGAAGTTGAGCGGGGTCCATTGCCAGAAGAACCCAGGCACTACGCCGGTGCCGTGCGGCTGTTCGTCACGCGTACCAACCGGGCGCACCCCCCAGCTGCGATCGCGCGTCCCGGCGGTGCCAGGCGCGCAATCCTGCCGCACGCCGTCAACTTCGATCCAGCCGGTGTAGTGCCCGTTCTGGGTCATCCGGGTATAGTCCATGAAGGTGCGCGGCCCGATCCGGTGGATGAAGCGCGGCTCTTCGATCGGGAATGCGCGGCCGGTGAAGGTCAGATCGGCCTTAACCCCCTCGCCATCGACCACCACCCGCAGCTGTTGCAGCGGCTCAATGATCTCGATCCGGATCGGCCCGCAGTGGAGGTCCATCCGCTCCATCCCCAGTTCGCGTGAGGCATGGAGGTTGACCTGCACCCCGTCCCGAATAGTCGAGAAATGCGCGTCGCAGACGTTGAGGTGCGGGTAAATTCCGAATGCGACCGCGAAAAATCCGCTGCCGTCAGGAGCATAGCCGTTGAAGAAATAGCGGTCGTAGAAATTGCGATCCGTGCCTGCATAGGCGACTGGTTCAGGGGTCTGATGCAGCGGATAGTCATCACCTTTGGTCAACATCACGCAATCCCCTCAAGCTTGTCCAGACTGCCATGGTGCAGCGCCAGCGCGCAGCCTCCACGCGCCATCGACAGGAAATTTTCATCACCGCGCGGAGTGCGCTCCACATAAGCCGCGCTGAATACGGCGGTGGAAATGCCGTGCAGCGCGCCAAGCACATAGTCGTCCCAGATGCCTTCCCGGGTCAGCGGCACCCCGCGCCGGGTCATCTCCGCGCAGTACAGATCCAGCAATTCGCCCTCATGCGCGCGGCGCAACCCGTCGCCAATGCCAGTGCCCAGAAAATAGCCAATGTCGGTCAGCGGATTGCCCGCAGCCACCGTCTGCCAGTCAAGCACCGCAATAGGTTCTGCCCCGCCCGTAATATCGAACAGCATGTTGTCGAGCCGGAAATCGCCGTGAACGATGCAGCGCGGCCCGTTCTGGCGGCCGAACCAGGCCTCCTTGGTGTCATTCAACCGCTCACAGATCGCAATGAATTCAGGCTCAAGCCTGTCCGCATAGCGGTCGCGGAAGATGGCCTGGGCATTGCCATACAGCGCCATAATCTGCTCCGCCTGGCCTGCTTTCGGCTGAAGCCAGTCGAGGTCGGTCAGCGCCGGGTTGTTCCAGCTGGGTGCATGGATCGCGGCGGCTTGCCGCACTCCGGCTCGGGCATCGTCCACCGAGCAGCTGGCAAGCTGATTGCCCCCGCGCGCCGGCCCCAGATCTTCGAACAGCAGCACGAATTCCACCCCGTCCGCGTCGATTTCGGCGGCATAGGTTACCGGTGTCCGCACTGCCAGATGCTGCTGCAGTTCGCGGTAGAAGCCGACTTCTTTGGCATAGAGCCCGAATGCCGCGGCGGTGCCTCGGCTCGTGGGATCAGCGGCGGGGAACTTACCCGCCAGCGTCGGCGGGCCAGCGTCGGCGCAGCCATAGGTCAGGTGGAAGCGGACGCTGTCCCCGACCTGGCCGGTGCCGATCGCCTCCCAGCTGACCGCCGTGACCGCCGCAGCAGTCAGCAACCCAGCGGCGCGCAAGCGTCCAGTCAGCCAATCGGCTGTAACCGCATCGGGGTGCGCCGGGAAACCTGCCATGCCCTCTCCTTAGGTCGTTTAAGCGAACGGTTAAACGAGCTGGGGCGGACTGGCAACTACCAGACTTTGACGCGCTGAGCTGGAGGCAGATACAGCTTGTCGCCCGGCTGCACGTCGAACGCCTTGTACCAGGCATCCAGGTTGCGCACGGTCAGCGCGCGGTACATCCCCGGGGCGTGGCCATCGGTAGCGATCCGCCCGCGCAGGGTCTCTTCACGCATTTTTGTCGCCCAGGCCTGGGCATAGGCAATGAAAAACCGCTGATCGCCGCTGTAGCCATCGATCACGCCCGGCTCCTTGCCTTTCAGCGAAGCCCGCCAGCCGTCATAGGCCGCCGCCAGACCGGCAACATCGGCGATATTCTCTCCCAGGGTCAGCTTGCCGTTGACCTTCAGGCCGGGGAATGGCTGGTAAGCGTCATATTGTTTGGCCAAAGCCGCACCCGCCAGATCAAACTGTTTCAGATCCGCCGGGGTCCACCAGTTCCGCATCCGCCCGCTGGCATCAAACGCCGCGCCGTTGTTGTCAAAGCTGTGGCTGATCTCATGCCCGATCACCGCCCCGATTGCGCCATAGTTGAACGCCGGATCGGCCTGAGGATCAAAGAACGGACGCTGAAGAATCGCAGCGGGAAAGTTAAGCGCATTTTGCACCGGCAGGTTCACCGCGTTGACCAGCTGCGCGTTCATCCACCATTCGCGCTTGTCGAGCGGCTTGCCGATCTTGGCGAGCTGCTGCGCATAAGCAGCCCGCGCTGCCGCCTGCTTGTTGGCATAGGCCTGTCCCGGCGCCACCGTCAGCCCGGCATAGTCGGTCCAGCGGTCGGGATACCCCACCCCGACCTCGATTGTTTTGACCTTTGCCAGTGCCTGCGCCTTGGTGGCGGGAGCCATCCAGTCCAGCCCCTCCACCCGCTTGGCGAAAGCCGCCTTGACGTGATCGACCATAGCCTGAACCTCGGCCTTGGCGGCGGCTGGGAAGTGTTCCTCAACATAGCGCTTGCCCAGCGCGTCGCCCATCGCGCCATTCAGCGCGGCCAGTGCGCGCTTATCCCGCGTGCGTTGTTCCTTGGTGCCTTGCAGTGCCGTGCCATAAAACGCGAACCGGGCCGCATCGATGCCGGACGGCAGCACATCTGCGTTGGCGTTGATGTGGTGGAACACCAGCCAGTCCTTCCAGGCATCCAGCGACTGCGATGCGACCAGCGCCGACAGCTTGGGAATCGAACCGGCATGATAGGCTGCAAAGCGTTGCTGCTGGTCCAGTTTCGCCGCACCGAAAAACGCCGCCCAATCGATCCCCGGGGCCTTGCTGACAAAGTCTGCCCGGCTCCATTCGGTGGCGGAATTCTGAAAGTCCTCGCTTTGCTCACGGTTGGCGTGAGCCTGCGCGATTTGCAGCTCCAGATCATAGATCCGCTGCGCGCGCAGGGCCGGTTCGGGCATTTGCGCCAGGGTCAGCACTTGCTCGATATAGGCGCGGTATTTGCCGCGCAAATCGACCATCTTGGGATCGACGGACAGATAGTATTCGCGCTCAGGCAGGCCGAGCCCGCCTTGCAGCATATAAGGCATCACCGCACTGCCTGACAGCGCTTGAGTCACGAACACGCCGAACAGGTTTTCGGTACGGAAGTTGGTGGCGTTGAGCGGATCGACATCGGCGCGCACCTGCGCCCCCAATGCTTTCGAAAGCGCGACAACGTCGGTGATTGCCGCGAACCGGTCCAGATCGGGCTGGAGCGGGGCCATGCCAAGCTTGTCGATCGTAGCTGTGTCGAGATAGGCAGCATAGAAATTGCGCAGCTTGCCAAGCTCACTGTCTGCTGCCGCCTCTGAACCTGCGATCTGTTTTATCAGCGTACCGAGTTGCTGTTCGGTTTGCAGATCAGCGATGGTGAAACCGCCGATGCTGGAACGGTCTGCGGGAATTTCCGCCGTGCGCAACCACGCTCCGTTGGCAAACGCGTAGAAATCATCGCCCGGCTTGATCGCCTTGTCGATGGACGCCGTTGCGATTCCGATTCCGGAACCGGTCCCGACCTGCGCTGCGGGATCTGCACCAGAGCAACCAGCCGGTCCCAGCGTGGCCACCGCCACCCCTAACAGCAATGCATTCGCGAATGCTCTGATCGCCATAGTCATGCCCTTTCAATCCCCCATGGCCTTGCGGGTATGAACCGCCAGTACATCTAGCTGAGGGTATGGCCCTGCCAGGACCAATGGGCAATCACCTTGGTCGGCACGCTTGTACCGTTTGCAGACGGGTCAGGTGAAGAAATCAGGCCAGTCGCCCAAACGCGCCATAGCCGGCATAGACCGCCGCATCGCCCAGCTCTTCCTCGATCCGGATCAGCTGGTTGTATTTCGCCAGCCGGTCAGACCGCGCAAGACTGCCGGTCTTGATCTGGCCGCAGTTGGTCGCGACCGCCAGATCGGCGATGGTGGCGTCCTCGGTTTCGCCCGAACGGTGCGACATGACTGCGGTATAGCCCGCGCGGTTGGCGATGCTAACCGCATCCAGCGTTTCGGACAGCGTGCCAATCTGGTTGACCTTGACCAGCAGCGAATTGGCGAGGCCTTGTTCGATCCCCATCCGCAGCCGCTTGGGATTGGTGACGAACAGATCATCCCCAACCAACTGGATCTTGTGGCCAATCTTGTCGGTCAAAGCCTTCCAGCCTTCGAAATCGTCCTCGCTCATGCCGTCTTCGATCGAACGGATCGGATAGTCATCGCACAACGCGGCCAGATAATCCGCCATTTCGACCGGGCTGAGCGAGGTCCCCTCACCCGCCATGTCATAATATCCGTCGGCAAAATATTCAGTCGCGGCGCAATCCAGCGCGAGGACGACTTCGCTGCCCGGCTTGAACCCGGCCTGTTCAACCGAAGCCATGATGAAATCGAGCGCAGCGCGGGTGTTGCCGATGTTGGGGGCAAACCCGCCCTCGTCGCCGACGGAAGTCGACAGACCCTTTTGTGAGAGGCCCTTTTTAAGGGTGTGGAAAATTTCTGCGCCCCAGCGAACCGCTTCGGCAATCGAATCCGCCCCGACCGGCATCACCATGAATTCCTGGAAGTCGATCGGATTGTCGGCATGTTCGCCGCCGTTGATGATGTTCATCATCGGCACCGGCAGGACATGTGCGGACACCCCGCCAACATAGGCATAAAGCGGCAGGCCGCGCGCATTGGCCGCTGCCTTCGCCACTGCCAGGCTGGTGCCCAGGATGGCGTTCGCGCCCAGCCGTGCCTTGTTCTCAGTGCCATCAAGGCCAAGCATCACCGCGTCGATATCACGCTGATCCTCAGCATCCCGGCCGAGCAAGGCGTCGCTGATTTCTCCGTTGACAGCCTTCACCGCGCCGAGCACGCCTTTCCCCAGATAGCGCCGCTGGTCCCCGTCACGCAGCTCGACCGCCTCGTGCGCGCCGGTTGATGCGCCAGAGGGAACCGCCGCGCGGCCAAAGCTGCCATCGTCCAACAGCACGTCCACTTCGACCGTGGGGTTGCCCCGGCTGTCCAGAATTTCGCGCGCGTGGAGATCGATGATGACGGTCATGGCAGGTTCAACTCCCGAAACGTAGCGGAAAGACTGGTTGGGTCCCTAGGCAGTGGAACCTATCCAAGCAAGCTGCGTTGCACCATCGCAGGGCTTGCGCCCGTAAGAATACGTTCCCATGTGTATTGCAGGTGCCCAAAGCTTGGGCACAGAAAGGGTTATCTCCATGGCTACCACCCCCAAGAAGACCACCGCCGCGAACAAACCGGCCGCTGCGAAGAAGGCCCCAGCCGCTGCTGCTGCTGCTGCTGCGGCAACCGCTGCCCCGGTCGCTGGCGCGGCCAAGGCCAAGTTCACGCAGGCCATCGAAGAAGCCCGCGCCGGTACACAAGCGCTGCGCGCCGAAGCGACCGCTAAAGCCGGTGCCTATAAGGATCAGCTTAGCGCCCGCAGCGAAGACTGGGTCGCTGAGGCGAAGGATCTGGCCGGGCAGGCCAAAGGCCGCGCCGCCGATCTGGCCGTTGACGGCAAGGCCAAGGCCAGCGACGCAATGTCCACGCTGGGCAAGCTGGTGGCCGACAACGCCGGGACCATCGATGACAAGTTGGGCACACGCTATGGCGACTATGCCCGCACCGCCGCCCGCTCGATGCAGGAAACTGCCGCAAAGATCGAAGCCAAGGACATTGCTGAACTGGGCGATGATGCGAAGGACTTCGTGCGCAAAAGTCCGGGCCTGGCCATCGGCATCGCTGCCGTCGCAGGCTTCATGCTTTCACGGTTTTTCAAGGGATCGGCCAAAGACTGACACGTCGTTTGATTGACAGGGCTGCACTCTACGGCTCTGCCTGCCAAAGATGAGCAACGACTTGCCCCCACTGAACCAGTCCTCCACCCGCGCCGGTGCCAACCGCTCGCTGGTGGAGGACGTCGTTCATCTGGTGGAGGACGGCAAAGTCTATCTTGAGGCAGAACTGCAGTATCAGAAGTCGCGCGCCGGTGTCGTTGGGTCGGGCGCGCGCAAAGCGGCTATCCTCGCCGCTTTCGCCTTCGCGTTCGTATTGCTGGCGCTGCTCGCGATCACGGTTGGATTGCTGTTGGCCCTTGCCACCCTGCTGGGCGTTTGGGGTGCCATGGCGGCGGTGACGGTGTTGCTGCTGCTGGTAGGCGGGATTTGCGCGCTGGCTGCACGCGGCAAATGGCGCGCGGCAATGCAGCATCTGGCAGACGTGCGGAACCAGGATCAACCCGATGAGTGACCTGCTGCAACGTCTGGCCGAAGATCGGGCGTCGCGAAATTCGGCGCGCGACAACTTTTACAGCGGCTGGCGCGCAGTCACTGGCGATCTGGAAAAGCGCGGCCTTGGCCAGCGGGTCTCTGATCGTGCCTTGCAGGAAGTGCGCGAGCTGGGGGACAAGACGCTCGCTATTGCTGGAGAGAGCAAAGGCATTATTGCCGGAACCTTGGCGGCGATAATGCTGTGGCTGTTTCGCGGTCCGATCATCGCTTGGGCTGAAAGCCTGTTCGCGGATGATGGCGCGGACGTTGAAGCCACCCAAGGTAGTGTTCAGCCAAGCGACAGCGATGGTGCGGAATAGGCCGCAATCAGATTTTCAGGAGATTGTTCGTGGACGATAGCGAAGCCAAACGCAGCCGAATCAAGGACAAAATTGCTGCGTCGCAAGCGCGGCTACTGGGCGATTTGCCGGCGGTATCGCCGCCGTTCCGCCGCAACCTGCCTGATGCCCATCCCCCGCAGGATTACCGCTCGCTCGCTGGGGAATATCCCTGGCTCACGGTTGCCAGCGGGCTCGCGGCTGGGCTGTTGATCGGCGCGCTGATTCCGAAGCGCGCCGGGAGCAAGCTGGGTAAGTATGCGCTGAGCGCGGCCACCGTCGCGGCGGAGCTCGGCTTGGCCTTCAGCAAACAGGCGCGTGATGCCGCAGGCGATGCCGCGCAATCCGGTACGGGCAAACTGGGCGAGCTGAGCCAGTTGCTCGACAGCAGTACCGCCAGCTATCGGGCTCGTGCCCGGCAGACCGCTGGCAAGGCCGCTAACTCGGTGCGCGGCGCGGGGCAACGCGCGGCCCGCGCTGCCCGGGACTTGCGCAGCTAAGGGCAACTACGCAGCAGGTCTGACTTGCTTGATTGGCATGGCACGTTAAAGCGCGCGCCATTATCACTCCTGCGGGAAGCGCACGACTATGCAAAAACTTCATCTCGTGATGGGCGGCCGCGTCAGTGATCCGCAAGGCCTGGACTTCGTCGACGTGACCAAGCTCGATATCGTCGGTGTTTTCGAAAGCTATGCCGAGGCTGAAGAGGTCTGGCGCGACAAGGCGCAGCGCACGGTCGACGATGCCGAGATGAAATATGTCGTGGTGCACCTGCACCGCTTGCTGGAACCCGAAGAGCTCAAGCGGCTGGGTTGAGGAGGCCTCGTCCAGCCGGCTCGTCAAAGCTCCAACGTCAAATAAATTCGATCGTTTGCACCAGATAGGACCGGTCGCCGGCCGGCACGGTCACTTCGATCTCGTCGTCCACGCGTCGCCCGATGAGCGCCTTGCCCAGCGGCGAGGCATAGCTGATCCGGCCAAGTCTGGCATCGGCTTCGTAAGGCCCGACGATCTGATAGCGCACCGGCTTTTCGTCATCGTCGAGCAGCGTGACCGTGGCGCCGAAGATGATCTTGTCACCCGAAAGCGTCTTCGGATCGACTAGCTGGGCGCGGCTGACCTTGTCTTCCAGATCAGCGATCGACATTTCGACCTGGCCTTGGCGCTCCTTGGCCGCGTGATACTCGGCGTTTTCTGACAGATCGCCATGCGCACGCGCTTCCTCGATCGCGTCAACGATCTTGGGCCGCTCTTCGCGAAACGCCTTGAGCTCGCCAATCAGCCGCTCATAACCTTGCGCCAACATCGGCAGCTTTTCGATACTCGCCATCGGATCCTTGTCCTCCTTGCGTCCCCGTAGCGACTAACCCGCCAGCCCGTTCCTTCAATCAAGGTAACAGATCAGGTCATGCCGCGATGTCGGGGTAACGCGAACCGTTCAGTTATAATAGTCCTGCAAACTGCGTACTTCAAGCTTTGCCCGGCGCAGCGCTGCAATTGCTTCCACCGCAGCCACCGATGCGGCGGCGGTAGTGAAGTACGAAACCTTGGCTTTCAGCGCCGATCCGCGGATTGACTGCGAATCTTTCAGGCTTTGCCAGCCTTCGGTGGTGTTGATGATCAGCGCCACTTCGCCATCGATGATCCGGTCAACGATGTGCGGCCGCCCTTCGGCCACCTTGTTAACCCGCTCCACCGGCAGACCAGCGTCCGTCAGATAGCGCTGCGTGCCCCCGGTGGCGATGACTTTGAACCCTAACTCCACCAACTGATGCACGGCAGGCAGGATCACCGTCTTGTCGTCATCCTTGACCGAAACGAACACGGTCCCGCTTTGCGGCAACACCATCCCCGCGCCTAACTGGGCCTTGGCAAAGGCGGTGGCGAAATCGCGGTCAATCCCCATCACTTCGCCGGTAGACTTCATCTCCGGGCTGAGCACTGGATCTACCCCGGGGAAGCGCGCGAACGGGAACACTGCCTCTTTGACTGACATGTACTCAAACTCGCGCTTGAACGGCGGGAAGGTCGATAGTTTTTCGCCCGCCATCACCCGTGCCGCGATCTTGGCCACCGCTTGCCCAGTCGCCTTGGCCACGAATGGCACGGTGCGTGACGCGCGCGGATTGACTTCGATCAGATAGACCTCGCCATCCTTCACCGCGAACTGCACATTCATCAGCCCGACCACGCCCAGCGCCAAGGCCAGCGCTTCGGCCTGGCGCTCCATCTCGGCGATGATTGCTTGCGGCAGGTTATACGGCGGCAGAGTGCAGGCGCTGTCACCAGAATGGATTCCCGCCTCCTCGATATGCTGCATCACC
Source organism: Novosphingobium sp. (assembly GCA_031415355.1). Lineage (GTDB taxonomy): Bacteria > Pseudomonadota > Alphaproteobacteria > Sphingomonadales > Sphingomonadaceae > Novosphingobium. The sequence goes on from JANORN010000063.1 coordinate 18,188, forward strand.
CCGGCAACGACGACCTGCGTGCCATCGCACAGCGCATCGACATCGCATTCGATCGCATCGCGCAGGTACTGATCGATCAGCACCGGACTGTCGCCGCTAACCTGCACGGCGGTGGCGATGTAATCATCCAGCTGCGCTTCGCTGTCGACGATCTCCATCGCCCGGCCGCCAAGAACGTAGGAAGGCCGCATCAGCACCGGATAACCGATCCGGCCCGCCACCGCGACCGCCTCGTCGCGGGTGCGCGCCAGCCCGTTAAGCGGCTGCTTCAGCCCCAGATCGTTGACCAGCTTGGCAAAGCGCTCACGGTCTTCGGCCAGGTCGATTGCATCGGGGGAAGTGCCCAGGATCGGAATGCCGTTGTCTTCCAGGAACTGCGCGATCTTCAGCGGAGTCTGCCCGCCAAACTGCACCAGCACGCCGACCAGTTCGCCGCGTGATTGTTCCACCCGCAGAATTTCGAGCACATCTTCCCCGGTCAGCGGCTCGAAATAGAGCCGGTCGGAGGTGTCATAATCGGTGCTGACCGTCTCCGGATTGCAGTTGACCATGATCGTCTCATAGCCGACCTCGCTCAGCGCGAAACAGGCGTGGACGCAGCAGTAATCGAATTCGATCCCCTGCCCGATGCGGTTCGGACCGCCGCCCAGGATAACGATTTTGCGGCGGTCGCTCGGCGCGGATTCGCATTCCGGCGCGCCAAAGCTGGGGCCTTCATACGTCGAATACATGTACGGCGTGACCGCTTCGAATTCCGCCGCGCAGCTATCGATCCGCTTGAACACCGGATGGACGCCCAGCTTGTGCCGCAATTCGCGCACTTCGCGCTCGCTGGTGGCCCCGGCCATCGCTCGTAAGGCATCGTGGAGCAAGCCAGAGCGCCGCGCGGAGGTCTCGCCCAGTCCGCCCGCCACGTGGATCCCGCGCACCGCCAGCACCGAGAGGCGCTTGTCCGAAAAGCCCATCGCCTTCAGCCGCCTGAGGCCAGCCGCGTCATTCGGCAGGCCGTTTTCCATGATCGCGGTTTCTTCGGCGATGATCGCTTCGATCTGGCGCAGGAACCACGGATCGAAATGGGTGATCGCATTGATTTCATCCACGCTGAAGCCTTCGCGGAAGGCTTGCCCGGTAATCAGGATGCGGTCGGGCGTCTGGCGGGACAGTGCTGCGATTACGGCGTCGCGCCCTTTGCCTTCAAGGCTCTGCACGCGGTTGAACCCGTCCAGCCCGGTCTCCAGCCCGCGCAGGGCCTTCTGCAGCGATTCCTGGAAATTGCGGCCAATCGCCATCACTTCGCCGACCGATTTCATGGCCGTGGACAGCAGCGGCTCCGCGCCCTTGAACTTTTCGAACGCAAACCGGGGAATCTTGGTGACGACGTAATCGATGCTGGGTTCAAAGCTGGCCGGAGTCGCCCCGGTGATCTCGTTGGTCAGCTCGTCGAGCGTATAGCCCACCGCCAGCTTCGCCGCGACGCGCGCAATCGGGAAGCCGGTGGCTTTGGAGGCCAGCGCGGACGAGCGCGAAACGCGTGGGTTCATCTCGATCACGATCAAGCGACCGTCGGCGGGATTGACCGCGAACTGCACGTTCGACCCGCCGGTCTCCACCCCGATCTCGCGCAGCACCGCAATGCTGGCGTTGCGCATGATCTGATATTCCTTGTCAGTCAGCGTCAGCGCCGGGGCGACGGTGATCGAATCCCCGGTATGCACCCCCATCGGATCGACGTTTTCGATGCTGCAAATGATGATGCAGTTATCGGCGCGGTCGCGCACGACTTCCATTTCGTATTCTTTCCACCCCAGCAGGCTATCTTCGATGAGAACCTCTGTCGTGGGAGAGGCATCTAGGCCAGACTTCACAATCTGCTCGAATTCGGCCTTGTTATAGGCAACCCCGCCGCCAGTCCCGCCGAGGGTGAAGCTGGGGCGGATGATCGAGGGCAGCCCGGTGCGTTCCAGCACCGCGAAGGCCTCGTCAACATTGTGCGCCACACCGCTGCGCGCGCTCTCCAGCCCGATCTTGTCCATTGCCTCGCGAAACCGCTGGCGATCCTCCGCCTTGTCAATCGCATCGGCATCGGCGCCGATCATCTGGACACCGTATTTCTCCAAAGTGCCATCGTTGAACAGGGCCAGCGCGGTGTTCAGCGCAGTCTGCCCGCCCATGGTGGGGAGCAGCGCGTCAGGACGTTCTTTCGCGATGATCGCCGCGACAATCTCGGGCGTAATCGGCTCGATATAGGTCGCATCGGCGAATTCCGGATCGGTCATAATCGTCGCCGGATTGGAGTTGACGAGCACGACACGATAGCCCTCCTCCTTCAGCGCCTTGATCGCTTGCGTGCCCGAATAATCAAACTCGCAGGCCTGCCCGATGATGATCGGACCAGCGCCAATGACGAGGATCGAGGAGATGTCAGTACGTTTGGGCATTTGTGGCCTTTATGCCTTAATGGTATAGGCTGGAAAGAAGGAGACGGATCGGTGGAACGAATTAGTTTCGACATTGCGCGCCAGGACGTTGCAGATGCGCTTCACGCCGAAGCGGCTTCCCATGGCAGGAGCATCGAACAGGAAGTCGCTGCGTTGGTCGAAACGACCTATGCGGGAAAATCCAAAGTCGCCAAATCCCGCAAGCGTGACAACTGGGTTCGCGACCTCGTTCAACTCGCCAAGGAGCTTGATCTTGAGGACGGCTTCGATGGCCTTATTCCGGCCAGAACTGCCGAAAACTACCACCCCCCCAAGCTGTGATCCTCGTCGATACCAATGTGTGGAGCGAGAATGCCAAGCCCAATGGTGTTCGCAAGGTTGTGCAATGGATCGAGACCAACCGTGATGACCTTTGGCTATCAACCATCGTGATTGCCGAGTTTCAGGCAGGCATCGAAAATCCCGCAGCCCTGCATAAGCGCGACCGGCTGCAAACCTGGCTGACCGCTCTCGAAACCATAAATTCTGACCGAACGCTGCCGTTTGACAGCCGCGCGGCCCATGTTTTGGGAAAGCTGTTGCTCGCCAAGCCGCAAGACAAGAAGATGCTGGATACCCTGCTTGCCGCGCAGGCACTGTCGCGCGATTGCCCGATTGCGACCCGCAACGTGCGGGATTTCGAATGGACCGGGGCGAAGCTGATAAATCCGTGGGAGGCGTGATCGCCTGGGTGCCGGAATAGTCAAACTCGCAGGCCTGGCCGATGATGATCGGCCCAGCGCCAATTACGAGGATCGAGGAGATTTCAGTGCGTTTGGGCATCTAGGCTCTTACACAGTTCGAGCGGAACAGTTTAGCACTGGCGCCAATGACAGAAGTAGGCTTGTTCGAAGTCCAAACATTAACGAGCCCGTCTTCTGGGGCCGTCGTAATGTTGTGAGTTTCAGCAACGCCGGTGGACGGATAGACGACAACCCAACTTTCGATTTGTTGCGCTGCGTCAGAAAGCCGACGGACTTCCGCTCCATCATTCACAGCTGACAGAGATTGGCCAATAGCATCCCTGAAAAATACGTCTGGACGACCATCATCTCGGAGTAGAAAGACTATTCGACCACCGTCCATTCCGTCGGCTGCAAATCCGGCTTTCCAGTCTCGTGTGAAGACGCCAACTCCGCTCGCGGCCCCGCAAATAAATAGCGCGCGGCCCCTCTTGCCGATCACTGCTCCAGCAGCGTTCCGAGCATCTGCAGCTTGCGAAGTTGACAATGGCTCAAGCGCTGACTGAGGAAACTTGACCCCAGACT
>JANORN010000064.1:0-1871 GCA_031415355.1 Novosphingobium sp.
TATGTGGGCCTGATGGATCATTGGGACACGGTATTGCCCGGCAAGGTATTGCGGGTTTCCTATGAGGAAGTCGTGGCCGATCTAGAGCCGCAAGTCCGCCGTCTCCTCGATTTCTGCGGGCTGCCGTTTGAGGAAGCCTGCGTCAACTTTCACCAGACCGAGCGCGCGGTACGTACTGCCAGCTCTGAACAGGTCAGGCAGCCAATCTTTACCAGCGGTGTCGATCAATGGGAGAATTTCGCTCCCTGGCTTGATCCACTGCGCGATATTCTGGGACCGGAACTGGTCTCAACGTGAGGGGAATGGATGATGGCGACTAGCGCACCGGTGAAAGCCGACGAAGTTTCGACGCTGGGCCAGCGGTGGTATGTGCTGATCATCATGATGCTGGTCTATTCCATCAGCATCGCGGATCGGTATGTGCTGTCCACGCTGATTGGACCGATCAGTAAGGAACTTAATCTGTCCGATACCGGGGCGGCGTCGCTCGGAATACCGCTCGCGCTGTTCTACGTAACGATGGGCATTCCGCTGTCATGGTTGTGTGATCGGACCAACCGCCGCACGTTGCTGGCGGCGTCGGTCGCGGTCTGGTCGCTGATGACGACACTCACCGGCTATACGCGCGGCTATTTCGATTTGCTGCTGGCGCGGATCGGGGTCGGGATCGGCGAAGCCGGCGGGACACCGGCCTGCAATTCGATCATTGCGGATTACTTCCCGGCTGATCGCCGCTCGATGGCCATGACCATATTTGCCCTTGGTGCGCCGATTGGCGCTTGGCTGGGGTCAGACATTGCTGGCTATGTTTCCACGCAGCATGGCTGGCGCGCTGCGTTTTTCGTACTTGGAGTGCCCGGCATCGTGCTGGCGCTGATCATCATGATCACCATCAAGGAGCCAGCCCGGGGCCGCCTTGATGCAGTGACAGACGACAAAGCGCCGACCGTCATGGAAACGCTGCGGTTCATCTGGTCACAAAAGGCGGCGGTTCACGCAATCACCGGTAGCGGCCTCTCCGCGTTCTGGGGTTGGGGCCTGATGTGGTTTACACCGCTGTTCCTGGAACGCACTTATGGGTTAAACGAAGGCGCTTCGGGCAGTTTACTCGGCCAGATTTACCTCGTCGGCGGGATCGGGGCATCGTTGATCACAGCCTATGTCGTCGCCAAACCGAGATATACCGATCCGCGCAAGATCGCCCGGCTGCTCGCGGTGGTCACGGCAATCGCCACCATTCCATCGTTTCTGGCCTACTGGACGCACGATCTGGGCTTCGCAAAACTGATGTGGTGGCTGTTCATCCCGGCGATCTATTTCTACATCGGCCCGGCATTCGCGCTGTGCCAGAATCTCGCTCCTCCCAGAATGCGCGCGATGGCCGTCGCAATCGCCTTGCTGATTGCCAATGTCCTCAATCTGATTGTCGCGCCGTGGATCGTCGGTTCGCTCAGCGATTATTTCGATGGCGCTGGCGGCGGCAGTGCTGATTCGCTGCGGTTGGCGCAGATGATCCTAGCGCCGAGCGGCTTGTGGGCAGCCTGGCACTACTGGCGTGCGGAAAAGTACATTGTCGCCGATCAGAAGCGCGCGGTTGGTTATGTTTGATCAACCGCTCAAGTCTTACATCGCAGGCAAATGGGCTGCGCCACAGTCCCCGGTGCAGACCTTTGAGGCGATTAATCCCGCGACTGAGGAGCGCGCCGCGCTGGTTGCGCTGTGCGGACCCTATGATGTCGACACCGCCATAGCAGCGGCCCGCGCGGCCTTTCCAGCCTATGCTGCGCTGTCGCTTGAAGCACGGATCGGACTGGTCGAACGGCTGATCGCGGTGTTTGAGCGCCGCTATGATGAAATGGTCAAGGCGATCA
>JANORN010000065.1:0-1657 GCA_031415355.1 Novosphingobium sp.
TGGGATCGAGATAAATCTCGCGCATCGCAACCCGGCGTTCTCCGACATAGATCTTCTTCGAACCCCGGATCGGACCAGTGGTGACGGTGACGGCGCTGCCCGCGGGGGGGATTTCGATCTTGCTGTTGATATCGGCCATGGTCACGCGCTCCTAATGGGCAGAGCGGAAGCGCGGGGGTTCAGATGACCCAGCCACTCCCTCCGCCCGTGCTAACGGGTTCAGGTTCAACGGGTCGCAGGGCGTTACGCCTGCCTCTCAGTCATTTTTGGTCCAACAACGGTAAACCGTCAGGACAACCGACTCCCCGGGGATTGCGGAGGTTTAGGGCAGCACCCCCAGCGGCGCAACGGCGTTTATGCGAAGACCTCGCTCGTCTCATCGTCCACCGGGTGCAGATAAGTGTTCGCCACCCGCTTTGAGACGTTGAAATAGGAACACCAGATCGCGCAATAGATCGCGCCGCGCAGCAGTTGGATACCCAGTTCTGAGAACAACAGGCCCGCGTCCACGCCGCCGATCACGACGGTGGACAGGATATCGAGCAGCGCCAGCCCCAGCGCTACCACCGGGATCGCGATGATCGTCAGCCGCACCGTCTGCGGAGTGCGCACGTTGAACAGCCGCCAGACCGTGAAGCCGATCACTGCCAGCCCCAGCGCGACGATGCCCCATTCGGCGACCTGATAAATCACCCAGCGCGACCCCAGCAGCTCCGCCACCGCGCCATCGGCATAGAGGTTGGTATAGGTCCCGACGGCGAGCGTCAGCGGACTGACCAGCGCGAACCCGAACAGGAACAACCACATCCACCCGCCAATCCCGCTGGGTCCGTCGGTATAGGCCATCGGTAATGCTCCCCCTTGGTGGCGTGGACTATTGCGGATGGGGCGGGGAATGCAAGGGGGCTTTGGGTTGTGCTGGTGTGCGGGACTTGCACCTTGCGGGCCAATATTGTCTATCTGGAACTATGGCGGGGAAGAAAAAGCAAGAAATCGATCCGGCCGAAACGGCCAAGTCGACCAATAGCGCGTCTTATGCTCTGGCTGTTGCTGTTGGTCTTGGCGCAGTGCAACAGTTCGTGGTGCCCCTGAAAGGTTTGGTTCCACTTGCCGCTTATCCCTATTATCGCTTTGCGATGCTGGGCTTGCTGGCGGCCTGTGTAGCCTATGCTGTGGTCAGGGCCTGGCTCAGCGGAGCGGACAAGAGCCACGAACTCCATCCGCGCTACACCGCCTTGCGCAAGAGCCTGGCAGAGGGCGGCGCAGAGCATTTCTATGCGTGGTGTATCCGCTGGATTCTAGTGCGGGTGGACCGCTTTTTCGAAGGCGATGGCGCGCGTGGCGCGGTGGCGGGCCAGCGCGCTTTCGGGATGCAGCACCCGGCCCCGCTGTGAACCGCGCAGTCCTATGACCGCTGCCTGCTGATCGCGATGATCTACCCGCTTGCAGTGATCTTCGGGGTCTGGATCTGGTCAGGCCATGTCGGCCCGGCAGAGGCGGCACTGGGTTTGAAGCAAGCGAATCCCGGTCAGCGAATGGTTATGGCGCTGACGATGTTTGGGATAGTCGGCGTTAAGTCGGCCTCCTCACGGTATCGCGGAAAGAAACGGCTGACTGGATTGGCGATATACACAGCCGGTCTCCTTGTCGCTTTCAT
>JANORN010000066.1:0-5199 GCA_031415355.1 Novosphingobium sp.
GTACATCAGCACCATGGTGTGCCCGCCCGCGATCACCCCCATCAAGGTGGCGCTGCACGCGGTGGCGTGGAACAGCGGGATCACGGTCAGCATCACCTTGCGCGCCGGTTCGGGCAGCGGATCGCCGCGCCGCAGCACCGAGCGCGCGGCGGCATAACCGCTCGACAGGATGTTGGTCAGCAGATTGCGGTGGGTGCCCAGCGCGCCTTTAGGGTTGCCGGTGGTGCCGGAGGTGTAGAGGATCGTCGCCGGATCATCGGGGTGGAGGTCGGCTGCGGGCAGATCCAGATCGGGCAGGTCTGGCCAGCTGGCCGAAGTGCCAATTACATCCTCCAGCCGGGTCGCCCCCAGCGGCGCACGCGCCAGGCGGCTGACCAGCACATGTTGCAGAGCGGGCAGCGCGGCGCGATGTTCGGCAATCCGTTCATAGCGTTCGGGATCGCAGACCAGCACCGTGCTGCCCGAATTGTTCAGGCCGTAAAGCAGCTCGGCCCCAGTCCACCACGCGTTCAGCGGCACGCAAATCGCGCCGATGGTGGTCGCGGCAAAGAATACCACCGGCCATTCGGGCAAGTTGCGCATCACCAGCGCGACCCGGTCGCCCTTGGTGACCCCCAGCGTTTGCAAATGCGCCGCCATGGTCGCCACGGCGCGGAACCAGGCGTCGAAACTGACCCGCTCATCCTCATAGACCATGAAAGTCGCCTGCCCGTGCGCCCGCCCGGCGCGGGCCAGCGTGGCGAGATCGGGCAAGGCGTTCTTCCACACCGTGGTCGGCACGCCGCGGATCGTCACAGTCTCCAGCTCGAACGGCATGCCCGGCGCGCAGAGCAGGTCCTGCACCTGGGCCACCGAGCGCGCGGGCCAGCCCGCCGGAATCCATTGTGCCACCATTTCGGCAAAAGTTTCAGTCATCGCTCATCCCTGAATCGGTTGTTTTGCAGCAGCCTAGCGGGGAATGGCGGCGGTGCAATCCTCCCGTTCAGGGGAGGGGGACCAGCGCAGCTGGTGGAGGGGCACCAGCCAGTAATCTTGACTGCACAGAATAGCGCAAGGCCAAGCTGGGAACTATGCAGCATGGTCAGGTTCGGAGTACTCGCGCGTGCCCCTCCCCCACTGCGTGGGTCCCCTCCCCTAGAGGGGAGGATGGCGTGCGCCGAACAGCGCCGATCCAACGCGAATATGCGTCGCGCCCAGCATGATCGCGGTTTCAAAATCGTCGCTCATCCCCATACTGCGGCCCGCCAGTCCGTGATCGCGCGCGAGCTTGTCCAGCAGGGCAAAGAACGGGGCGGGCTCGATTCCAGCCGGGGGCAGGCACATCAGCCCGATTACCGGCACATTGGCGGCGCGCGCCTGGACCAGCAGCGAGGGCAGATCAGCCAGCGGGCAGCCGCCCTTCTGGTCTTCCGCGCCGATATTGGCCTGGACGAAACACGGCACCTGCCGCCCGGCCCGGTCCATTGCGCGCGCCAGTGCGGCCACCAGCGACGGCCGGTCGAGCGAGTGGATGCAATCGAACAGCGCCACCGCCTCGTCCGCCTTGTTTGATTGCAGCTGTCCGATCAGGTGCAAGGTCACATCGGGATAAGCCGCGCGCAGGGCGGGCCATTTTTCCGCCGCCTCCTGCACGCGGTTTTCGCCGAACGCCCGCTGGCCCGCCGCAAGCAGTGGTTCGATGCGGTCAGCGGGCTGGGTCTTGCTCACGGCGATCAGGGTTACGTCGCTAGGGGCGCGCCGGGCGAGCTTGGCAGCTTGCGCGATCCGGGCGTGAATGTCTGTCAGTGGCGTGGTCATAATGCGCTGCTATAGCGGGGCGATGGCGCGTTTCCAGTCTCTCCCGCAAATCTGGCTGATCAGCGACGCGCGCACTGATGCCGCGCTGGAACCGGCGCTGCGCCGCCTGCCGCGCGGCAGCGGGTTCATCTTTCGGCATTACCACTTGCCGCCCGCCGAGCGCCGGGCGCGGTTCAAGGCTTTGGCGCGGATTGCGCGCGGCTGCGGCCACGTGGTGATGCTGGCAGGCGATTGCCGCATTGCGCGGCGCTGGGGCGCAGACGGTGCCTATGGCCGGGCGGATCAGCTGGCGCGCGGCGGCAAAGCCTTGCGGCTGGCCACCGCGCATTCGCTGCGCGAGCTGGGCCAAGTTCACCGCGCCGATGCGGTGCTGCTCTCACCGGTGTTCCCGACCCGCTCGCACCCCGGCGCGGGCGGCCTGGGTCCGCTGCGGTTCCGGTTGCTCGCGGCGCGCAGCCTGGTCCCGGTGATCGCACTGGGCGGAATGTCGCCGCGCCGCGCCCGCGCGCTCGGCTGGCCGCGCTGGGCCGGGATCGACGCGTTTTTGCAGTGAATTTGCAGTAAATTTGCGGTGAACCGAATCGCTGAATTTCCGGCGATTCTTGACGCGGAGTCACCCACGGGCGCATAGTGCGCGCCAGACGAAGGGGAGCACCATGGCATCACGGGCAATCACGGCGGGCGCACGCGGCCCCAAGCCCGACTGGCGCGCAGTGCTGCGCCGCTCGCTGCGCCGCAGCGCGGAGATCGCCGGATCGCTGACGCTGCTGGCGGCGATGGTGTTTCTGGCGCTGGCGCTGATCAGCTATGAACAGACCGATCCGTCCGCCTCAACCGCTTCAGCAGGCCCGGTGCTGAACTGGATGGGCGCGCCGGGGGCCTGGGTTGCCGAACGCGCGCTGTATCTGTTCGGCGTGGTGTCGGTGCTGCTGCTGCCGATGCTGTATGTGTTCGCGCGCAAGCTGTGGAAACTGGTCGAAGAAGACGATGCCGAGCTGCCGCATGCCGATCACGCCTGGTGGCGGCCGATCGGCGTGCTGCTGTTCGCGATGGCGTTGATCGGGACTCCGTTGGCGCTGTGGTTCGATGGCCCGGGGGGATCGCTGCCGGCCTCGCTCGGCGGAATTTCCGGCCTGCTAGGGGCCAAGACGATCACCGCGCTGGCCGGATTGGCCGGGGAAACCGCGCAGGGCTGGCTGCAACTGGCGGCTGCGGTGCTGTGCCTCGCCGCCGGGGCGGTGCTGGCGGGGCGGGTGTTCGCGCTTGATTGGGGCAGCCTGCTGACCCTGCCCGGCCTGCTGCGCCGCCGCCCCACACAGGCGCTGGAGGCGGGCGGGCAGTTTATTTCGGTGCGGCCCGGAAAACCCGCCAAAGATGCGCGCGGCAATGCCCTGCCGCCCGCAGAACCCACCCGCAAGCCACCCGAAATTACCGACCCGACCCGCGCCGCGCGGCCCGCGCAGCTCGCCACGGCGGGCAGGCAGACCGATTTCTTCGATACGTACAAACTGCCCGACCTTGACCTGCTGACCGATCCCCCGGCCCATTCGGCGCCGAAGGTGGACAAGCTGGCGCTGGAGCGCAACGCGCGGCTGCTGGAAACCGTGCTCGATGATTTCAACGTCAAAGGCACGATCGACGCGGTCCGGATGGGGCCGGTGGTAACGATGTATGAGCTGGAACCCGCGCCGGGGGTCAAGGCCAGCCGGGTGATCGGGCTGGCGGACGATATCGCGCGCAACATGAGCGCGATATCGGCGCGCGTTTCGGCGATTCCCGGCCGCACCGTGATGGGCATCGAACTGCCCAATGCCGACCGCCAGATCGTCAGCTTCAAGGAACTGGTCGCCTGCGAACAATTTGCGGCGAGCAAAGCCTCGCTGCCGATCATTCTGGGCAAGGACATCGCGGGCGAACCGGTGGTGGCAGACCTCGCCACCATGCCGCACCTGCTGGTGGCGGGGACCACCGGATCGGGGAAATCGGTGGGGCTTAACACCATCCTGCTGTCGCTGCTGTACCGCCTGACCCCGGCGGAATGCCGCTTGATCCTGGTTGATCCCAAAGTGCTGGAGCTGAAAAGCTACGACGATATTCCGCACCTGCTGTCCCCCGTGGTCACCGAGCCTGCCAAGGCAGTGCGCGCGTTGAAATGGGCGGTGGAGGAAATGGAGCGCCGCTACCGCATGATGAGCGAGCTGTCGGTGCGCAACCTGGCGGGCTTCAACGACAAGGTGAAAACCGCGATTGCCAAAGGCAAGCCGCTCGGCCGCCGGATCCAGATCGGGTTCGATCCGGACAGCGGCGAGGAGCTGTTTGAAGACCAGCAGCTTGATTACCCGGTGCTCCCGCAGATCGTGGTGATCGTGGACGAGCTCGCCGATCTGATGGTCACCGTCGGCAAGGAAATCGAAGTGCTGATCCAGCGGCTCAGCCAAAAAAGCCGCGCGGCGGGGATTCACCTGATCATGGCGACCCAGCGGCCCTCGGTCGATGTGATCACCGGGGTGATCAAGGCCAACCTGCCCACGCGAATCAGCTTTGCGGTGACCAGCCGGATCGACAGCCGGACCATTCTGGGCGAGCAGGGGGCCGAGCAACTGCTGGGCAAGGGCGACATGCTGTACAAGCCGAGCAGCGACCCGGTGCGGCGCGTCCACGGCCCGTTCGTGTCGGACGAGGAAGTGGAGCGGGTAGCCGATTACTGGCGCGGCCAGGGCCGCCCTGACTATGTCGATTCGGTTACCGAAGAGCCTGAAGACGGCGGCTTCGGGTTTGACGATCTGGATGCCACCGCGAGCGACAACCCGGACGAGCGCAAATACCGCCAGGCCTGCCAGATCGTGTTCGAAAGCCAGAAAGCCAGCGCGAGCTGGCTGCAACGCCAGCTGGGCGTGGGTTATAACACGGCCGCGAAATGGGTCGAGCGGATGGAAGGTGACGGTTTTGTTGGCCCGGCCAACCACGTCGGGCGGCGCGATATCTACCGCGACAAGGATGGCCAGCCGCTCTAACGTCTTCAGGCCCTAGCGTTTGCGCACAAACTCCGCGCGCAGCACCAGGCCTTTGATCCCGGGATATTTGCGGTCGATTTCCTGAGCGTCGCCGGTCAACCGGATCGATTTGATCAGTGTGCCTTGCTTCAGCGTTTGCCCGGCACCTTTGACGTCGAGGTCTTTGATCAGCGTCACTTGATCACCGTCAGCCAGCAGATTGCCGACCGCATCGCGCACCGCAACTTGCCCCGCCGCCGCCTGCTTGGCCGCCGGTTCGGAGGCCGGCAGCCATTCGCCGCTGTCTTCATCATAGACATAGTCTTCATCGGTGCCGCTCATGTCATTTTTCCCATCAGGATTGCCGCCCAGCTCAGCGCAGTCAGCGCGCCGCCCAGCAAGGTCAGCC
>JANORN010000067.1:0-4206 GCA_031415355.1 Novosphingobium sp.
CCGCTTCCGGGCGATGGTGCTTAGCCAAGGCAACAGCCAGGACTACGCCACCATGTACCGCTCCTTCGCCGGGCGCGATCCCAGCATTGAACCGATGCTGAAAGCGCGCGGGTTGAAGTAATCTTCCTCTCCCTTGGGAGAGGGGGACCGCGCCCGCAGGGCGGGGTGGAGTGGCACGGGCAAGTGCTCCGACGTTTGCGTTGAATTGGCCGCCAGGCGACGCGAGGTCAGGAGCACCCGCTTGGGCCCCTCCACCATCTACGAGGGGTCCCCTCCCCTGACGTGGAGGATGGCAAGCGCTTTGCTTCCCGCATTACCCAGCCACTCTGCCTCGATTCCCCAAACCCGCCGGATCGTGCCCGCATCCAGCACCGCTTCCGGCGCACCATCCGCTAATAAAGCACCGCGATCCAGCACCAGCACCCGGTCCGCGTGGTTCAGCGCCTGCGCCAGATCGTGGAGCACCAGCACCACGCCCGTTCCCGCCCGCGCCTGCACCTGCAACCGGCCCAGCAGTGCCTGCTGATGCGCCAGATCGAGGTTGGCGAGCGGCTCGTCTGCCAGAATCCAGCGCGGCTGCCCCGCCAGCACGCGCGCCATCAACGCCCGCGCGCGTTCTCCGCCCGACAGCTGCGAGACGGGGCGGTCGCGCAATTGTTCCAGCTCCATCGTGGCCAGCGCGGAATCAACGGCGGCAACATCCGCGTCCCTGCCGCTGCGCCAGGGCAAGCGGCCCAGTGCGACCAGCGTTGCAACCGTCACGTCCCACGCTACGTCCGGCGCTTGCGGCAGATAGCCAATCGCCTGCGCGCGCGCCTGCGGGGTGAGACTGGTGAGCGGCAGCCCTGCAAGCGTGACCGTTCCAGTATCAACCGCCAGCAGCCCGGCGAGGCATGACAACAGCGATGATTTGCCCGCCCCGTTTGGCCCGCAAATCGCGGTGATCTGGCCGGGGCACAGCGCGGTCGAAACGCTGCGTAAACGCCCGGAAAGCGTCAGCCGTTCGGCTTGCAGCATCACACCAGCCCCCGCCGCAAGCGTAGCAACAGCACCAGAAAGAACGGCGCGCCCAGCAGACTGAGCGCGATTCCCAGCCGCAGCTCTCCGCCCGCCAACGGCAGCACCCGGCACAGACAATCGGCGACCAGCAGCAACAAGGCCCCCGCCAACGCGCTCGGCAGGATCAGTTGCGATGGCCGCCCGTCCGTATGCGGCCGCACGAAATGCGGCACCATCAAGCCGACAAAGCCGATGATCCCCGCCACCGCCACGCCTGCGCCCACGGTCAGCCCGGTCCCGGCGATCATCAGCGCCAGCAAGCGGCGCGGCTCCAGCCCCAGCGAGCGCGCTGCCGCCTCGCCCAGCGTCAGCGCATCCAGACCGCGCCCGGCCCAGCGCAACAGTGCGATCCCGGCCAATGTGAGCGGCACCGCGATCCACACCTCGCGCCAGCTGCGATCGGTCAGCGCGCCCATCAGCCAGGTCACGATCTCGCTCATTGCGAACGGGTTGGGCGCGAGGCTGATCGCCAGGCTCATCAGCGCGCCGGCCAGACTGGCGATCATCATCCCCGCCAGCGTAAACAGCGCTACGCCAGCCTGCCGCCCCGCGATCAAGCCCAGCAATGCCATCGCGCCGCCTGCGCCGATCAACGCAAACACCGGCAAGGCCCAGGCGGTGGCGGCCCAGCCGGTCCAGAAGCTGAGCACCGCGCCCAGCGCCGCACCCGGCGCGATCCCGAACAGCCCCGGATCAGCCAGCGGATTGCGCAAATAGCCCTGCATCGCCGCCCCCGCTGCGCCAAGGCCAGCGCCAAGGGTGACCGCAAGAATGGCGCGGGGCAGGCGCAGTTCGAACAGGATCAGCGTGGCGGTGGTATTGGTCAGAGCGAAGGGATCAAGCCACACTTGCCCGGCGAGCAGCGACAGTGGGATGGCGAGCGCGAGGGCACTGAGCAGCAGGGCGATCGGGCGGGTCATGGCAGCCCCCGCCGCACCGCACCCAGCCGCGCCGCTGCTTGAATGATCGTCGGCCCGCCGCACCACAACAGCACGGGGTCAATCCGCGCCTGCACAGTGCCGCGCAAGCCCGTCAGCGCGGGATGGCGCAGCAGCCGGTCTTCGTTGGAATTGCCATTCCCGGTGGCCAGAATTACGCGCGGCGGACTGGCCAGCATCGCCTCCAGCGGCAGGTAATTCGCCTGCTGCAAGCCGCGCGCGGCGGCGGCGTTACTGAAGCCGGTGCGGCGCAGCAGATCGTCGATCAAGGTTCCCTGCCCCGCCACGATTCCGCCCGATTGCCAGACAATCGCGGGGATTTTGGCTGCCGACGCATTCGCTGCCACCGCCGCCTCAATCCGCCGCGCCAATGCTTCGCCGCGCCCGGGGTGGCCCGCTAGTGTAGCAAGCTGGCGTACCTGCGCTACGCTCGCTTCCACCGTCGGGGCAATCGGCACTTGTTCCAGCCGCAGCCCCAGCCGCGCAAAGGCCTCGCGCGTGGCGGGGCTGGTGTAAGTTCCGTCGATCACCAGGTCAGGGTGCAGCGCGAGCACTTCCTCCACCGTCCCGCGCGTCGCAGGCCAGCGCCGCGCCGCTGCTACGCCCAGCGAACTTGCCGCCGGATCGTGGCTGTAGCTGGAGATTGCCAGCAATTGCGTCGGATCAGCCACCTCCGCCAGAATCGCATCGGTGCAGGGGTTCAGGCTGACGATGGTGGGATGGGTGGCTGCGGGTCTGGGCGTTGGTGGGGTTGAGCAGGCAGTGAGGAGGAGGGGCAAAGCGAACGCCATCCTCCCCCAAACCCCTTCCTCTCCCTTGGGCGAGGGGGACCATCCCGGACTTGATCCGGGATGGTGGAGTGGCACGGGCGAGTACTCCTGACCTCGCGTTGACAGCACCCGATGCGACGCACGGCCGGGAGTACTGGCGCGTGCCCCTCCCCCACTGCGTGGGTCCCCTCCCCGAACGGGGAGGACGGTGAAGCGCCCCGTCAAAACCGCGCCCGGACCCCGGCATAGGCCGAGCGGCCGGGCGTGTTGAACCCGGCGGCGGTTTCGTAGTGGACGTTGCCGACATTCTCGACGCGGCCATAGAGTTCAAACCGCTCGCCCAGCGGCAAGCTGGCGCGCAGCGTGGTTACGGCGAAGCCGTCCAGCCGCGTCGGCGTGCCGAAGAAGCTGTATTCCACACTGTCGCCTTGCAACCGCAGGTCGGCGCCCAGCGCCAGCCCGGCCAGCGGCGTCTCCCAATCCGCGCTAAGCGCCAAGGTATGGCGCGGGCGGCGAGCGAGATCACGCACGTTCGTAAGATCCCGCGCCTCCATGTAGGTATAGGCCGCCTGCGCGCGGAACCGGGGCGAAATTCGCGTACCAAGCTCCAGCTCAAACCCTTGTGCCCGCGCCAGCGCGACGTTCTGATAAACGAAGCTGGAATCGAGATCGATCAGATTGCGGCTATCCCGCCGGAACGCGGTGAGCGCCAGATGCAGGGCCCCATTGCGATCCCCCCGCTCGATCCCCGCATCATAGCTGCGGCTGGTTTCGGGTTGCAGCGCGGTGTTACCCACGAAGCCGCCGTAAAGCTGATACAGCGTCGGGGCTTTGAAACCCTCGCCGAAGGACGCGCGCAGCCGCCAGCCGCCGCTCAGGTTCACCGCGCCATTCGCGCCAAAGGTGGCGTGGGTGCCGAACCGGTCATGGTCGTCCACGCGCACTCCGCCTGCCAGCGAAACGCTCTCACCATACCAGCCGAGCAACGCATGACCGCTCGATTGGCGCGCCCTGGCATCTGGATCATAGCTGGAGGTGGAGCGGGTCCAATCGGTATCTGCGCCGAAATCGAGCTTCAGTTCATTCGCAACATCAGCCCGCCCGCGCAGTTCTACGCGCCACGAGCGTCCCGTGAAGTACGATGGACCGTAGCGGTTATCGTAGTCGCGGCGGACATCGGTATAGGCGACGCCGCCGGTCAGCTGGATTGCGTCGCCGCTATAGTCCAGCCCGATGCGCCCGCTGACTTCGCGGGTGTCCTGAAAGTCCAGGCTGTCGGGGCCGAACTGGTCGACACCCAGGTGGCTATCGGCAAAACGTCCGACCGCGCGCAAATTGAGATCGCTGGCCAGGTTCAGCCGCGCTTTGCCCGCGACGCTCCATTGCTCGTACCCATCCTTCTCGGTCCCGCCTGCTTGCGCAGAAAAGCTGTCAGTGCG
>JANORN010000068.1:0-16214 GCA_031415355.1 Novosphingobium sp.
GGCATTCCGGTGCTCGACATGGTCAAGGTCAAGCGTGCGCTGTCGGGTTCCAAATCGCGGCTGATCGGCCCGAACTGCCCCGGCGTGCTGACGCCCGGCGAATGCAAGATCGGGATCATGCCCGGTTCGATCTTTTCCAAGGGCAGCGTCGGCGTCGTCTCACGCTCGGGCACGTTGACCTATGAGGCGGTGTTCCAGACCACCAATGCCGGGCTCGGCCAGACCACTGCGGTGGGCATCGGCGGTGATCCGGTCAACGGCACCAACTTCATCGACGTGCTGGAACTGTTTTTGGCCGATGACGACACCAAGTCGATCATCATGATCGGTGAAATCGGCGGCGACGCCGAAGAGCAGGCCGCGCAGTTCTTGATCGACGAGGCCAAGCGCGGGCGCAAGAAGCCGATGGTCGGCTTCATCGCCGGCAAGACCGCGCCTCCGGGCCGCCGCATGGGCCACGCGGGCGCGATCGTCTCGGGCGGCAAAGGCGATGCCGACAGCAAGATCGCGGCGATGGAAGCCGCAGGAATCACTGTCTCGCCCTCGCCCAGCCTGCTGGGTGAAACGCTGAGCGCGCTGCTCAAGGAACGTGCGTAACCCGCTGTTAACCATACTCACGTCCTTGCCGGTTAAGGCGAGGGCTCTGGAGTGGGGTCTGTTGGTTTACGGAGGACTTTCGTAATGGCGACACGCCCCACCCCCAACCCCTCCCCTAAAGGGTAGGGGTGCTCGAAGAACCAGCAAGGCATCACCATGGGTTACGAAAGCAACGATTTCCTCCTCGAAGAGCCGCAGCCGGGTCCATCATGGGCGCGCGCCGATTGGCGCACGGCGGAGGATGACCTGACCCGCGCGCTCGATCCGACCGAGATGCAGGTCGCGATCAAGGCAGCATCGGCGAAGGCCGGAGCGGCGCTGGATGGCAAGGCGCTGGAGGAAGCCGCTGGCGATTCGATCCGTGCGATGATGCTGGTCCGCACTTACCGCGTGCGCGGGCATCTGGCGGCTGATCTCGATCCGCTGGGGCTGGCCAAGCAGGATTTGCCGCCCGATCTGACGCTGGAATACCACGGCTTTTCCGGCGCGGCGCTGGACCGCAAGGTTTATCTGGGCGGCGCATTGGGCCTGCACTGGTCCACCGTGCGCGAATTGGTGGCGATCCTGAAGCAGAACTACTGCGGCAAGATCGGCTTGGAATACATGCACATCTCTGACGTGGAGGAACGCCGGTTTCTGCAGGACCGGATCGAAGGCGGCGACAAGTCGGTCGACTTCACCCCCGAAGGCAAGAAGGCGATCCTGAGCGCGGTCGTGCGCGGCGAACAGTACGAAAAGTTCCTCGGCAAGAAATACGTCGGCACCAAGCGCTTCGGGCTGGACGGCGGCGAGGCCATGATCCCCGCGTTGGAAGCCGTGATCAAATACGGCGGCCAGCTGGGCGTCAAGGAAATCGTCTATGGCATGGCCCATCGCGGCCGCCTGAACGTGCTCGCCAATGTGCTCGCCAAGCCCTACCGGGTGATCTTCCACGAATTTTCGGGCGGCACCGCCAACCCCGAAGACGTCGGCGGATCGGGTGACGTGAAGTACCATCTCGGTACCAGCACCGATCGTGAATTCGACGGAATCAAGGTGCATATGAGCCTGGTCCCCAACCCCAGCCACTTGGAAACGGTCGATCCGGTCGTGCTGGGCAAGGCACGCGCCAACCAGTCGTTCCGCGACGATATCGGCCCCGGCAAGCACAAGCAGGTGCTGCCCGTGCTGATCCACGGCGACGCGGCGTTTGCCGGACAAGGCATCGTCTGGGAATGCTTCGGCTTTTCCGGCGTGAAGGGTTACAACACCGGTGGCTGCATCCACTTCATCATCAACAACCAGATCGGGTTTACCACCAGCCCGCAGTTTTCGCGCGGTTCGCCTTACCCCTCGGACGTCGCCAAGGGCGTCCAGGCCCCGATCATCCACGTCAACGGCGACGATCCCGAAGCAGTGACTTTCGCGTGCAAGCTGGCCATGGATTACCGCCAGACCTTTGGCCGCGATGTGATCGTGGATATGTGGTGCTATCGCCGGTTCGGCCACAACGAAGGTGATGAGCCAAGCTTTACCCAGCCGCTGATGTATCAGAACATCCGGGCACATCCGCCGGTCAGCGCGATCTATGCCAAGCGGCTGGTCGATCAAGGCACGGTGGACAAGGACTGGCTGGCCGAAACCGAGACTAATTTCGTCGCCCATCTGGAAGCGCAGTTTGAAGCATCGAAAAGCTACAAGTCCAATAAGGCCGACTGGTTCGCCGGGCATTGGTCTGGCCTGAACAAGCCCGCTGATCCGGAAAGCGCCCGCCGCAACGTGCCCACGGGGATCGAGCAAAAGCTGTTCGACAGTCTGGGCCGCACGCTGACCACGGTGCCGGATTCGGTCAAGATCCACAAAACGCTGACCCGCGTACTCGACGCCAAGCGTGAGATGTTTGCGAGTGGCGCAGGGTTTGACTGGGCCACTGGTGAAGCGCTGGCTTATGGCGCGCTGCTGTCCGAAGGGTACAATGTCCGCCTCTCCGGCCAGGATTCTGGGCGCGGCACCTTTAGCCAGCGCCACGCGGTGTGGGTCGATCAGACCGACGAGCACAAATACATCCCGCTGAGCACGGTGCCACACGGCAAGTTCGAAGTGCATGACAGCCCGCTCAGCGAATACGGCGTGCTCGGCTTCGAATACGGCTTTGCCAGCGCCGATCCCAAAACACTGGTGCTGTGGGAGGCGCAGTTTGGCGATTTTGCCAACGGTGCGCAGATCATCATCGATCAGTATATCGCGTCATCGGAATCGAAGTGGCTGCGCGCCAACGGCCTCGTGCTGCTGCTGCCGCATGGCTATGAAGGCCAGGGGCCGGAGCATAGCTCGGCGCGGCTGGAGCGGTTCCTGCAATTGTGCGCCGAAGACAATATTCAGGTTTGCAACATCACCAGCCCGGCCAATTACTTCCACGTGCTGCGCCGCCAGATGCACCGGCCGTTCCGCAAGCCATTGGTGATCATGACCCCCAAATCGCTGCTGCGCCATCCGATGGCCAAAAGCGAAGCGAGCGAATTCATCGGCGCGGCGCATTTCAAACGGATCCTCTCGGACCGCGCAGGCGCAGCCGATGCCGCGACCAAACGCGTGATCCTGTGTTCGGGCAAGGTCGCCTACGATCTGATGGAAGCGCGCGATGCCGCAGGCGTGACCGACACGCAGGTGATCCGGCTGGAACAGCTATACCCCTTCCCCGGCGATCCGCTGGCGCTGCGCTTTGCCAAAATGCCGCAGCTGGAAGATGTCGTCTGGTGCCAGGAAGAACCGCGCAACAACGGTTCGTGGTTCTTCGTTGAACCGTTCATCGAAGCAGCCCTGATCGCGGCCAAGCGTCAGGTCACCCGCCCGCGTTATGCCGGGCGCGTGGCCAGTGCATCACCCGCCACCGGCCTCGCCAAGCGCCATGAAAGCGAACAAGGCGCGCTGCTGAGCCATGCGCTGGGACTGTCCGTCCGTTCTGAAATCAGACGCCGGAAGAAAGCCTGACCATGTCGTATGCCATCCATATTTCGTCATCCCGGCCCTTCGGATTGCTGCCAAGCCAGCCGCTCAGGATAAACTGCCCTGCGGGCAGGCCGGGACCTAGCCCTCAAAATTGGACGCGACAGCGTCCTGCCTCGCAGGTGGAAGTGAAGAGCCGCTGCGCGGCGAGTTGCTAGTTTGGACTGGGTCCCGGCCTTCGCCGGGATGACGCAGTAGTTTTGAATTTCAGCGGATCGGAAAGTCGCAAATGTCAACCGAAGTCAAAGTTCCCGTGCTGGGCGAATCCGTTGCCGAAGCAACCATCGGCGAATGGCTGAAAAAGCCGGGCGACGCAGTCATGCTGGACGAGCCGATTGCCAGCCTGGAAACCGACAAGGTCGCGGTCGAAGTGCCCTCGCCTGTCGCGGGCGTGATGGGGCAGTATCTGGTGCAGGCGGGCGACAACGTCGCGGTCGGCGCGGTGATCACCACGATTGAAGACGGCGTTGCCGCTGCCGGAGCCGAACCCGTCGCCGCACGGACCGAGGCACCGGTTGCACCTGCATCGAACAGCGCACCTGCGGCAAGCGCTACACCAGCGCCAACCGCGATTGCAGCAGCGGTCGCAACCGACGCAGCGGTGCTCTCCCCCTCAGTGCGCCGCGCGGTGCTGGAACACGGGATTGATCCCGCTACCGTCACCGGCTCGGGCAAGGACGGCCGGATCACGAAGGAAGACGTGGTTGCGGCCGCTCAAGCGAAGTCCGCCGCTCCGCCCCCCGTAGCATCGGCCCCCGCGCCTGCCCCGGCTGTATCAGGCGAACGCGGCGCAGAGCGCGTCAAGATGACCCGCCTGCGCCAGACCATCGCCAAGCGGCTCAAGTCCGCGCAGGATACCGCCGCGCTGCTGACCACGTTCAACGATTGCGACATGTCCGCCGTGATCGGCGCGCGCGAAAAGTTCAAGGACAGCTTTGAAAAGAAGCACGGGGTGAAGCTGGGCTTTATGAGCTTCTTCGCCAAGGCCGCGTGCCTGGCGCTGAAGGACTTCCCCAGCGTCAACGCCCAGATCGAAGGCGATGAAATCGTCTACTTCCCCTATGTTGACCTCTCGGTTGCCGTCTCAGCCCCTAATGGGCTGGTCGTGCCGGTGGTGCGCAATGTCGACGCGATGGGCTTTGCCGAGATCGAAAAAGCCATCGCCGCGCTGGGCAAGAAGGCCAAGGACGGCGCGCTGACCATGGACGATATGAAGGGTGGCACCTTCACCATTTCCAACGGCGGAATCTTTGGCGGGCTGATGTCCACCCCGATCATCAACCCACCCCAGTCGGCCGTGCTCGGCCTCCACCGGATCGAGGACCGCCCGGTCGTCCGCGATGGCCAGATCGTCATCCGCCCGATGATGTACCTCGCGCTGTCCTACGATCACCGCCTGATCGACGGGCGCGAAGCGGTTACGGCTTTGAAGACGATCAAGGAAGCGATAGAAGACCCGACCCGGCTTTTGATTGATTTGTGATATGGCCACCAATGCGAAACGATTGTTGACGGTCGAGGAGTTCCTCGAACTCGAGTTCTCGGGAGACGAATGCCCGCGTATTGAGCTCGACAACGGCACCATCAGGATGATGGGGGGCGGTAACGCTGCACACTCGCGCGTGCAGGGTAATATTTTTGGAACGCTGTTCGAAAGACTGAAAGGCTCTGGTTGTAGCCCCTATGGCTCAGACATGGGGGTCCGAACCCATGACTTGTCTTTGCGCTATCCAGATGTATCGGTTTTTTGTGGGCGCGATGGACCGGAGAACGACAAGCTCAAGCAATTTGACGATCCCCGCTTGGTCGTCGAAGTTCTTTCGCCGTCAACTCGTCAGGAAGACGAGCACGTCAAATTGCGTGAATACCAAGCAATGGCATCGCTCGAAGCGGTCCTGTTTGTCGATCCACAAGCCGAGACAGTTCGTTTACTAACGCGCAGAGCGGGTCGGGGATGGAAGGATGCCGAACTGGAACCTGGCTGCGATGCCGATCTTGAAGCCCTCGGCATTGTGCTCACCTGGGCTGAGATTTTCGCGCGGTGACGGTTGCTTGGAAAGCGATTGGGAGCTTTTACCTGACGGAAGTCGCCCTTTAAGTCAGAAATAACTCTTGATTAACTCTTGTATAAGGTTCAATCAGCCTTCGCGTGTGACAGGAGGTTGAGATGCAAGCGTGGAAATTTGAACAAAAAATCTTTGAACTAGAGGGTGTTAGAATCTTGATCCGGACCAGCAGCGAGGCAAAGATACCCAAGTTTGAATATCTACGAGCTGCTGCGGACAACACCAGACTATCTGATTGGCTCAACACTCGAATCTATCCACTGACCGGCGAACTCGAAGTGGTTGTTGTGAATGGTCGAGGGGAAATTGATCCCAACGGCAAAACCAAGATGGCAACGCTGCGGAACAGTTATGCAGTTGTGTAAGGACTGACTATGCCTGAATACGACTATGACGTCCTGATCATCGGTTCCGGCCCCGGCGGCTATGTTGCGGCGATCCGCGCGGCGCAGCTGGGTCTGAAGACCGCCTGCGTCGAGGGCCGCGAAACGCTGGGGGGCACTTGCCTTAACGTTGGCTGCATTCCGTCCAAGGCCTTGCTGCATGGCTCGGAATTGTACGAGGAAGCCGCGCATGGCACGCTGGCCAAATTCGGGGTGAAGACTGGCAAAGTCGAGCTCGATCTGGGCGTGATGCAGGGCGAAAAAGACCTCGCCGTCAAGGAATTGACCGGCGGGATCGCGTTCCTGTTCAAGAAGAACAAGGTCGATTGGCTCAAGGGTTTTGCCAGCTTCAAGGACGCGCACTCCGTCACGGTTGCGGGCCAGACCTACACCGCCAAGGAGATCGTGATCGCCACCGGCTCATCGGTCACGCCGCTCCCCGGCGTTGACGTTGATAACGCCAAAGGGATCATCGTCGATTCCACCGGTGCGCTCGCGCTGGGCAAGGTTCCGGCGCACATGGTGGTTATCGGCGGCGGGGTGATCGGGCTGGAGCTCGGCTCGGTCTGGCGGCGGCTGGGGGCGAAAGTCACTGTGGTCGAATTCCTCGACCAGTTGCTGCCCGGCATGGACGGTGAAGTCCGCAAGGAAGCGGGCAAGCTGTTCAAGAAGCAGGGCATGGAAATCCGGCTGGGCACCAAGGTCACTGGAGCGACGATCAAGGGCAAAACCGCCACGCTGACGCTGGAGCCTGCCGCTGGCGGGACCGCCGAGACGCTCGAAGCCGATTGCGTGCTGGTCGCCATCGGCCGCCGCCCCAATACGGAAGGGCTGGGCCTCGACGCAATCGGGCTTGCACTGAACCAGCGCGGGCAGATTGAAACCAGCGCGGACTTCCGCACCGCCATCGATGGCGTCCGCGCGATCGGCGATGTCATCCCCGGGCCGATGCTGGCGCACAAGGCCGAGGATGAAGGCATCGCCGTGGCCGAATACATCGCCACCGGCACCGGCATTATCAACCACGCGGTGATCCCCAGCGTGGTCTACACCATGCCCGAAATTGCCGGCGTAGGCCTGACCGAAGAGCAGGCCAAGGAACGCGGCGAGATCAAGGTCGGCAAGTTCCCGATGGCCGCCAACAGCCGCGCCAAGACCAACCGCGATACCGATGGCTTCGTCAAGATCATCGCCGATGCCAAGACCGACCGCGTGCTGGGTGCATGGATCGTCGCGTCATTGGGCGGCACGATGATCGCCGAAGTGGCGCTGGCGATGGAATTCGGCGCAACGAGCGAAGACATCGCCTACACCTGCCACGCGCACCCCACCCATTCCGAAGCGATCAAGGAAGCGGCGATGGGGGTGCTGGGCAAACCGATCCATATTTGACGTGGCCCACAACGCAGAACGCGGTCCCAAATTACGGGATCGGCTTTTGGCCTTCGCCGCCGTCGCGGCTTCGGTCTGTGCGGGCCTGCTGCTGTTTTACCTGCACGCCGCACCGACCAGCTATCTGATCGTCAATGGCCTGGCGCTGGCTTTGGCATTCGCGCTGATCGTTGCCGGAAACCCGATCAGATCATCGTTCATTGCGCCGGCCGTGGCCATCGCCGCCATCCTGCTGATGATCGCCGCAGTTTCGCTCGGACGGGAGGTCGAAGGGGTCAGGCGATGGATCATGCTAGGGCCGGTTTCGCTCCATGCGGGCTTTCTGACAATCCCAGCGCTCGTCGCCGTTCTGCCGCACCAACGCCAAGCGATCGCACCGATTGCAGTGGTTATCGTCAGCGTCATCATTTGGCTGATGCCGGACTTCGCGACCGCTTTGGCGCTGTTTGCCGGCGTGTCGGCGGCGTCCATCAGAATTGAAGCCCGGCTGCTGGCCTTGGCTGGCCTGCTCCTGACCGCCTTGCAGCCCGACCGTTTGGCACCAGTCCCGTTGGTCGAGACTGCAATTCAGGACGGCTGGTCACTTTCGCCAGCCCTCGGCATGGTGTTGGCGCTGTCACTGGCTGTCGCGGTATTCATTCCAGCCAACCTGATCGCGCGGGGCGTCCCCGACCTGCGCAGTTCAAAGCGCGCCGTGATCGCCGCCTTTGCCGCATTTGCCGTGGTTCCCCTGTTTGGGGCGTTCCCGCAGCCCTTGATTGGATATGGTGCATCGGCGATCATCGGATATGGCTTTGCGCTCGCCGTGCTGCGCCTCTCGCGCTAGGCTTCACAGCATGAACCGCTGCTCCCTCATGCTCCGCCTGGCCCGCTGGCAGATCTGGCGCGGCTGGCTGGTCGCGGTTCCGCTGTTGTCCCGTCACCGGAAAACCGCACGGTGATTGATCCACCCGCCCTTCCGGCGATCCCGGCGATTCTGGGCGTGCTCGATCTGATGGGCACCGCCGTGTTTGCCTTGACCGGCGCGCTGCTCGCCGCACGGCTCAGGCAGACGCTTGTGACGATGAGCTTTTTCGCGCTGATCACCGGGGTCGGCGGCGGCTCAGTGCGCGATCTGCTGATCGGTGCGCCGGTATTCTGGGTGCGCGATCCATGGGTCGCGCCGGTCTGTTTGGGTGTGGCGCTGCTCGCATGGTTTACACCGCAACGCTGGTGGGAAGGGAAGCTCCTCGATTGGTTCGATGCGGCGGGCCTCGCCGCTTACGCGGTGTTGGGGACTGCCAAAGCGCTCGCTTATGGCCTCACCCCGGTTCCGGCGGTGCTGATGGGGGTGATCACCGGTTGTGTCGGCGGGATCATCCGCGATGTGCTCGCCGGGCGACCTTCGATCCTGATGCGGCCCGAATTGTATGTCACTGCGGCGGCGTTGGCCTCGGCGCTGTGCGCGCTGGGGGCCGTGCTTGCTTTGCCCGATTTGATCGTCTGGTCCGCCGCCGCGCTCGCCGGGTTCGCCTTGCGCGGCTCGGCCATGCAGTTCGGCCTGGCACTCCCCGCTTATCAGCGCGAAGGCACCAGGCCGATTGAGTAGTCTGCGTTGATTAGTAAGCCGCGTCGCCGACGGTGGCGCTGCGGATCCGGCCATCGCGGTCGACCGCGCAAGTAAAGGTCTGTCCGCCGGCCATGCGGCCTTCCACGCGCCAGCCATCGCCTTGCTTGTTGACGGCTTCCACATCGGCGACCCTGGAATTGCCGCGCTCGATCTCGCTGGTGCAGCGCTGGATCGCCGAATTGATCCCGGTGCCTTCGCGCCATTCCGGGCGGGCATCATCACCCGCATAGCCGCGTGAATCTTGCGCAGCATCGCCGCTGCGCCAATCGCGCTGATCCTGCTCGCGCTGTTCGCGCTCACGCTGGCGCTTGTTGCTGTCGCCAGCGGCACCGGCAATTGCGGCGATCCCGCCGATGATCAGTATCCCGGTCAAGATATCGCCCGCGTCGACGCGGTCATGGTGGCGACCCCAGCTGCGGTCACGTGCCAAAGCAGGCGTTGCCGCCATCGAAACACTGGCCAGCAGCGCGAGCGCGGCGGCAGACTTGCGAACCAAACCAGTCATAACCCGATACCCCTCTAACGGGCGGACCCCGCCCTGTTACACAGACCTAAGCGGTCCAGGCTTGCTCGTGCCTGAACCGCTGTCGGTGCTCTATTCGCTAAGGCTTACAGCCCGCGCAGGCCGTTGAAGTCGATATCGACCACCCGGCCGCGTTCGATCCGGCATTTGAATGAGCCGCTGTCATAACCGCGGTTACGATCGCTGTAGCCGCGATAATCGCTGCCCCAGCCCCGGCCATAACGGGCATCGCCCTGACGCCAGTCGCGACCCTGTGAATTGACTGCGATCCGGCCCTTCACTTCATAGCCCCAGCGAGTGCGGTCAATATCGCGCACGTCGGTCACGTCGGCCCGGCCGCCATAGCTGGCGCGGCTGGCATAGCGTTCGGCGGTGCGCACGCACTGTTCGACCGCCTGGCGCGGATCGCCGCCGTAATAGCCGCGATCCCGGCCATAGCCGCCGTGATCATATCCGGCGCGATCACGGCCATAGTCATCGCCGCGGTAGTCGCGGTCATAGCGGTCATCACGATAATCGCGGTCATAGTCGCGGTTGTTGCTGGATGCCGAAGCAACCGCAGCGATCCCGCCGATAATCAGGGCTCCGGCGATGACGTCACCGGCGCTGATGCCGTTGTTGTCGCGATGATCGCGGGCAACCGCAGGAGATGCCGAAGAGAGCGCCATCGCGCCAGCGGCGACGGTACCGATCAGGGCGTTGGACAAGGTCTTCATGGCTTGGTCTTCCTTCACTCAGCCAGAACGGATGCTCTGACGTTGAGTGAGGAAATACCGAATCGGTGCTAGCGCGAGCCTGAACTTGGTTGTTATCGCTCGTTCAGGTAAATGGCCCGCATTGTGAACAAGCGACTAGGGCAACTTCAGCCCAGTCCACTGCGCAAAGAACGCCATGATGTCAGAATTCTCCGCGACCACTTTGTCAGTCGGCTTGCCCGAGCCGTGTCCGGCGCGGGTTTCGATCCGGATCAGGTGTGGCTTGAGGCCCGCCTGCGCGGCTTGCAAGGCTGCGGCATATTTGAAGCTGTGCCCCGGCACCACGCGGTCATCGGTGTCCGCTGTCGTCACCAGCACCGCCGGGTAGTCGGCCCCGTTGCGGATGTTATGGTACGGCGAATAGGACCGCAGCACGCGGAAATCCGCTTCACGATCAGGAAAACCATAGTCATCGGTCCAGTAACGCCCGGCGGTGAACTGATTGAAACGCAGCATGTCCATCACGCCGACCGCCGGGTTGGCCGCCGCGAACAGATCTGGCCGCTGATTGGTGACTGCACCGACCAGCAGGCCGCCGTTGGACCCGCCCTGAATCGCGAGGCTGCCCTTCGCGGTGATCCCCTGCGCAATCAGATATTCGCCCGCCGCAATGAAATCATCAAACACGTTCTGCTTGTTGAGCAAGCGCCCGCCATCGTGCCAGGCCTTGCCGTATTCACCCCCGCCGCGCAGGTTGGCGAGCGCAAAGGCCCCGCCCGCTTCCAGCCACGCCATCCGGACCGCCGAAAACGACGGGGTTAGTGAGATTTCGAACCCCCCATAACCGTAGAGGATCGTCGGCACGGGCTGTTTGGTGGCCGCAATCCCCTTCTTGCGCACTAGAAATAACGGCACACGGGTGCCATCTTTTGAGGTGTAGAAGCGCTGCTCCACCGCATAATCAGCGGGGTTGAAGGTCAGCTTGGGCAAGGCAAACGGGGTCGACTTGCCGGTCTTGCTGTCAAACCGGAACACCCCGCTGGGCTGGTTGAAGCTGGAATAGCTGTAGAACGTCTCCGAATCGCCCGGCCGCCCGTTGAACCCGCTGGCGGTGCCAATCGCGTTGAGCTGGATCTGCTGCACTTTCTTGCCGTCCAGCGTCAGCACCTCGGCGGTCGAGGCCGCATCCTTCAGGTAAGACAGCACCAGCTTGTCCCCGACGATCTGCGCGCGGTCGAGTGTTTCGGCGCGTTCGGGGATGATATCGGTGAAAGCGTTCGTCTTCAGATCAACCTTCACCACTTTCAACTTGGGAGCAGCTTTGTTGGTGACGAAGTACAGCGTATCGCCGATCCCCTCGATCAGCCGCCAGTCATGCTCTAGTCCCGCTCTCAGCTTGCGCGACTGCCACTTGCCGTCCTTACGCACCGGCATGACCGAAACTTCGTACTTGCTGTCGGTGCCGCTGGAAGTCGTGATTACGATCCAGCGATTGTCATGCGTCACTTCGGCGCCGTGACCCAGGCTGGGCTGATCCGGCGTGGCATAGACCAGTTGATCGGCGGACTGCGGCGTGCCGATGCGGTGGAAATAGACCGCTTGACCCGTGCTCAGCGCCTGAAATTCCTCACCCGCCTTCGGCTCCGGGAACCGCGAATAGAGAAACCCTGCATTCCCGACCCAGGATATGCCGGTAAACTTGGCCCACTTGATCGTGTCGGAGTTCACTGCACCAGTGGCCACATCCAGCACTTTGAGCGTGCGCCAGTCTGATCCGCCATCCTGCACCGAATAGGCCAGCAGTTTGCCATTGTGCGACGGCACCCAGCCATCGAGCGCAGTCGCGCCATCCTTGGCCCAGGTATTGGGATCGATCAGCAAGCGCGGCGCACCACCCAGCCCTTTGCGCACGAACAGTTGCGCCTGGTTCTGCAAGCCCGAATTGCGCATGTAGAAATAGCTGCGGCCCGCCTTGTAGGGCAGGCCGAAGCGCTCATAATCCATCAGCGCGCGGATCCGCTGCGCGAACCAACCCCGCTGCGGCAGTCCGGCCAGATAGCCATCGGTCACGGCATTTTGCGCCGCAACCCAGGCCGCAACCTTTGGATCGTTGCGGACGTCGTTTTCCAGCCAGCGATAGGGATCGGCCACCGCGTCGCCGAACTGGGTTTCCACCGCACTGCCACGTTCGGTTTGGGGATAGGTCAAACGGGTCATGTCCTGCCCAATCAATGGAGTGGCAACAAGGGCTGTGAGCACCGCCGAAGCAGCCCAGATACGACGTGGCATGAAGTTTCCCCAAATGCAAAAAGGCGGCGCCAAGCCTAACGCTTGCCGCCGCCTTTGCAATCTGTCTGTCCGACGGACAGGCGTTATGCCTCGGCGAACGCCGCTTCGTCGTTCATTACCGGACCCGAATCTTGGCCCTTTGCCGAAGTATCGCGGTCGACCAGTTCGATCACCGCCATCGGCGCGGAGTCCGAGCCGCGGAACCCGGCCTTGATCACGCGGGTATAGCCACCGGCGCGGTCGGCATAGCGGGTACCCAGCACTTCAAACAGCTTCACCAGCTGGGCATCGTCAAGCAGCCGGGCGTGAGCCAGACGGCGATTGGAGAGGCCGCCGTGCTTGGCCAGCGTGATCAGCTTTTCCACATAGGGGCGCAGTTCGCGCGCCTTGGGCAGCGTGGTAGTGATCTGTTCGTGCTTGATCAGCGCCGCCGCCATGTTGCGGAACAGGGCCTTGCGATGCGCCGAGGTGCGATTGAGCTTACGCCCGCCGTGACGATGAATCATGGTATTTCCTTCGTTCGTATGGGGCCCGTATCAGGTAACCCGATCCCGGCAGCGCTTGCGGCGGCTGCCAAAAAAGCCGTGGTGGCAGGGCACCCGAAAGCGCCCTGCCCTAAACCTTAGCCCAGCAGCTCTTGTTCGAGCTTCTTGGCCATTTCCTCGATGTTCTCAGGCGGCCAGCCTGGGATGTCCATGCCCAGGCGCAGACCCATCGAGCTCAAGACTTCCTTGATTTCGTTCAGGCTCTTGCGGCCAAAGTTTGGCGTGCGGAGCATCTCGGCTTCGGTCTTTTGCACCAGATCGCCGATGTAGATGATGTTGTCGTTCTTGAGGCAGTTCGCCGAACGCACTGACAGTTCCAGCTCGTCCACCTTCTTGAGGAGGTAACGGTTGAGCTGATTGGTGTCGCCTTCGTCAGACTGCGTCGCAACGGCCATTCCGATCATCGGCGAGCCGCCAGTTGGCATCGCATCTTCGAAGTGGACGAACAGCGCCAACTGGTCTTGCAGGATCCGGGCGGCAAATGCCACCGCGTCTTCCGGTGTTACAGTACCGTCGGTTTCGACCGTCAGGTTGAGCTTGTCATAGTCAAGCTCTTGCCCAATGCGCGCGTTCTCGACCTTGTACGAAACCTGGCGGACCGGCGAGTAAAGCGAGTCGATCGGGATCAGGCCGATCGGCGCGTCAATCGGGCGGTTGCCCACGGCGGGGACATAACCCTTGCCGGTATCGGCGGTCAGTTCCATGTTCAGCGTCGCGCCTTCATCGAGATGACAGATCACCAGATCCTTGTTCATCACTTCGATGTCGCCGCTGACCGCAATATCGCCGGCTTTGACTTCAGCCGGGCCGGTAGCCGAAAGCTGCAAGCGCTTTGGCCCTTCACCCTGCATCCGCAGCGCAATCTGCTTAACGTTCAACACGATGTCGGTCACGTCTTCACGCACGCCAGCCAGCGAGCTGAATTCATGCAGCACGTTCTCGATCTTGATCGATGTAATCGCAGCACCCTGCAACGACGACAGCAGCACGCGGCGCAAGGCGTTGCCCAGCGTCAGGCCAAAACCGCGCTCAAGTGGTTCAGCCACGAAGGTCGCGCGGCGCTTGGGGTCGTTACCCGGCTTCACCTCAAGGGCGTTGGGCTTCTTGAGTTCCTGCCAGTTCTTAGTGTTGACAGTCATGGAGGTCCCCTAATGAATTTTTGGCCCTAGGGCCTGTTCTGGCGGGACGGTCGCTGGCTCTGCTCGAGCTACGACCGATCCGAAACTGTGACGATGCAGGACGCACCGCCACGAAGATATCGATCAGACGCGGCGACGCTTGGACGGCCGGACCCCGTTGTGCGGGATCGGGGTGACATCGCGGATCGAAGTGATGGTGAAGCCAACCGCCTGCAAAGCCCGCAGCGCGCTTTCACGGCCCGAACCAGGGCCCTTCACTTCGACTTCCAGTGTCCGCACGCCGTGTTCGGCGGCCTTCTTGCCAGCATCGTCAGCGCAAACCTGCGCGGCGTAAGGCGTCGATTTGCGGCTGCCTTTGAAACCCATTGTCCCGGCGGACGACCATGAAATGGCGTTGCCTTGGGCATCGGTGATGGTGACCATCGTATTGTTGAAGCTTGCATTCACGTGGGCGACGCCGCTCGTGATGTTCTTCCGCTCGCGGCGCTTAATGCGCTGAGGTTCGCGTGCCATGTTCTCTACCTAACTTTCTAAAGGGTCAGTTAATCCTGCGGAGCGACCAGCGGTCACTGCCAGCGCAGATTACTTCTTCTTCCCTGCAATCGCTTTCGCTTTACCCTTGCGGGTACGCGCATTGGTGTGCGTGCGTTGACCACGAACCGGCAAACCCTTGCGATGACGCAGGCCGCGATAGCAGGCCAGATCCATCAGGCGCTTGATGTTCATTGCGGTTTCACGGCGCAGATCACCTTCGACCGAATGATCCGCATCGATGGTTTCGCGAATGTGCAGAACTTCCTGGTCGGACAAATCCTGAACCCGGCGGCTGTGGTCAATGCCCAGCTTGTCTGCAATCTGCCGCGCCTTATGCGCACCAATTCCGTGAATGTAGGTAAGCGCGATGATCACGCGCTTGTTTGTGGGGATATTCACCCCGGCAATACGAGCCACTTAATTCTCCATGCTCCACAGGGTCAACCTGGTAAGGCACCCTATCTCAACGCTTTTTTCACCCTTTAAACAGCAAAAGTCCGGTTGGCGCGCGCAAAGGCTGACACCTGCCGGACGACCCCGTTCTGTCTAGTGAAGCGCGCGCTTAGGACGATTCGGCCATCCTGTCAACGGCGCGATTTGGCCGATCCGGCAACCAGCGACCGGCCAATCAGACACACAGCTTCGCCCCCATCGACCAACCGCAAACTGCCAGCGCGCTTACAATTGCAACTGCGGCATGATCAAGGCTTCGCATCTTGCGGCAACGGGCTATCGGCCGGTCCTGCGCCCAGTTTTTCACCCAGGCGCGCGGCTTGCTCTGCCAGTACCTTGTCAACGATTACAGCCATTTCCGGGAATTTGAACCTGGCATAGCCGCCAACCACATAGAACCACTGGATTCGGGTGCCGCCTTCGACGGGCTTCAAGGTGATCGTCAGGCTACCATTCACCGCTTCTGATTGCAGCGGCCCCAACCCGCC
This sequence comes from Novosphingobium sp., assembly GCA_031415355.1. GTDB lineage: Bacteria > Pseudomonadota > Alphaproteobacteria > Sphingomonadales > Sphingomonadaceae > Novosphingobium. Next base: position 15,699 of record JANORN010000068.1, read on the forward strand.
AGTCAGTCGCAAGGCTTTGCCGGGACTGGCGAAGACCACATGGAGATGCTCCACCGACCCCCGACGCGCGCCCTCCGCCGCATCTTTAGGCAACGGCAGCAGCTCACAGAAGCACCCGGTGGCCTGCGCATCGAGATAGAGATTGGCCGCATCCCCCGAATAAGTATGTTCGCTGCTCCACCAGGTCGCAGGCGCGATCAGCACTTTCCAGGCTTCTTCGGGCGACGCCGCAACATCCAGCGACACGCGTGAAACAAACCCGGAGTCAGAACTGGACACAACTTCGGCGTTCGCCGGGGCGGTCAACGCACTCAAACCCAGCAGGATTGCAAATCGCATCATCGCTCAACTCCCCGTTCTCATTTGCCAGGTTAGCAGCATAGACGCTTTAAAGTGAGCCCTATTTACGCGCGATTAGCGCGCCAGTGCCTGCTCAATCGCAGACGTTACTGCGTCCATGTCCGCCATCCCATCGACCCGCGTAACGATTCCGCGCGCGTCATAGATCGGCAGGAT
>JANORN010000069.1:0-2190 GCA_031415355.1 Novosphingobium sp.
GAAAGTGCGACAACTGGGTGATGGCGAAGACGAACACCAGATCGAAAAACAGCTCGATCGTGTTGACCGCCGCGAAGCCACCGTTGTGGTTGCGCAGCATGGATCGCCGCGCCTTGGCCTCTGCGGCCGCGATTGCCGCGCCGATACCGGGGCGTGTCGGTTCAGCCGGCATTTGCAGTCCGTGCAAGGAATTCATCCAGCGCTGCATTGACCGCGCCCGGTGCTTCCCACGGCACGAAGTGGCCGCAATCAGGCACCTTGACCACGGTCAGATCGGGAATGATCGCGTCCATCCCATCAAGGTTTTCGGGCGGCAGCGCCAGATCGTCCATCGCCCAGATCACCAGTGCCGGGATTTTGAGGTCCGGGATCGGTACCGACTTGTACCCGGCGGGCAAGCCATAGGGCGCGTCCAGCGGCGGGACATCCATCGGGCTGGCGCGGTACCAGTTGAGCATGGCAACTGCGGCCTCGCGGTTGTCCCAGTCCGCCGCCAGCGCGATGCGCTCCTCCGGCTCCATTGCGTCAGTCGTGATCACGCGGCCTTCAAACGCCTTGGCCAGCATCCCGCCGAGCCCGTGATCACGCACCAGCGCATCGTTCGCAGGATCGCGGAATGTGCGGAAATACTGGCTGGCCGCGCGCTGCTGGCGATTGGTCCACAACAGTTTGGGGAACAGTGTTGGATGCGGCGCATTGGCGATCACTGCGCGGGTGCAGCGCCCGGTGCCTTGGCCCATCAGGGCTACTCCCCAGGCAATCGCGCCGCCCCAATCGTGGCCGATGATCGTGAAGTGATCCACCTCCAGCGCGGCGGCGAGCAGGAACACGTCGCCGATCAGCTTGTCCGGGGTATAGCTCGCCACATCCTGCGGCTTTGACGATCCGCGATAGCCGCGCTGATCGGGCGCGATGCAGCGGAACCGGCTGGACAGGTGCGCGATCTGGTGCCGCCAGGTGCGGTGGCTTTCGGGAAAGCCGTGGAGGAAGATCAGCACCGGCGCATCACCCCCATCGATTGATTTGGGTCCTGCATCGACCACATCGAGTTCGATCCCGTTGCCGAGTTTGACGCGCTTCTGCTTCATCATTCGGCTCCCGCCTTCATTTGTTCCGCATAGCCCGCCGCCATCAGCCCCGCGACTTGATCGAACAACGCCTCGGGCGTGCGCCGCGCTTCGCCCATTGCCAGCTCACCGCGTTCGGCGATGATGATTTCGCGTTCGTCATTGGTGATCGCGGCCAGCATCTGCGCCACTGCCACATCCGGATCAATCCCGTTTTCGATGGCTTTGTCGCTGGCACCGCGCCGTGATCCATCGGCGTTCAGCGCGTTGCGCGAAACGTTGGTGCGGATTGATCCCGGGTAGATCGTGTGCACTTTCAAGCCCAGATGCGCGACTTCGGCCCGCAAGGCATCGGCATATCCAGCGAGGCCAAACTTGGCCGCGCTGTAAGCCGTGCGCAGCGGCACTCCGACTTTGCCCGCGACGCTGGAAATCATCACAATCCTCCCGCTGCCACGCGCCGCCATGCGTGGCAGGATCGCCTGAGTCAGACCAATCGGCGCAAGCAGGTCAACCCCGATGATTCGTTCATAGACCGTATAGTCCGTGTCCACTGCCAAGCTGCGCTGCGAAATTCCGGCGTTGTTGACCAGCATGTCCACCCCGCCGCTCCACGCCCAGGCTGCGTCCGCCGCCGCTGCAACCGCCGCTTGATCGGTAACCTCGAACGGCAGGATCAACGCAGTGCCGCAGTCCGCCGCCACCTCGGCCAGCGCGGCTTCGTTGCGACCCGACAGGATCAGCCGCGCGCCTTGCTTCGCCAATGCCCGCGCCATCGCCGCGCCGATGCCCGATGAGGCCCCGGTGATCCAAACTGCCAATTGGTTAAAGCTCATGCTTGTTTTCCCTGATCCTGTCGTGCCGGAGCGGTCATTCCCCTGGTGCCCGCGCCTTGATCGCCAGCGCGTGGACCCGCTGCCCCGGAATGTCGCCCAACGCGCGGTTGACCATCCGCTGGCGCTCCAGCCGGGACACCCCGGTGAAAGCCATGCTTTCGATTTCAAGTGTGAAATGTGATTCGCCCGAACCGTCATCGCCGGAATGGCCGCTGTGCCGCGCGCTGTCGTTGATCACCGCCAAGCGGCTGGGCGCGAAGACGCGGTCAAGAATCTGTTCGATTTCG
>JANORN010000070.1:0-10721 GCA_031415355.1 Novosphingobium sp.
AGTTCATATTGGCGCAGCATCTGCCGCCTAGATGGCCGCAAGCATGCGCAAAGGGCAAGGAGTTTGACACGGGGGTTTGACCTTGCCGGTGCAACAGTGTCATCGCGGGCACATGACGCAGCTGATCCTGTTCAACAAACCTTATGGCGTGCTCTCGCAATTTACCGATAGCTCGGGGCCAGAAACGGTTGCAGCAGCGGGCGCAGCGGCACGCGCGACGCTATCCGATCATCTCGCGATCCCCGGGGTCTATCCCGCTGGACGGCTGGACCGGGACAGCGAAGGCCTGCTGGTGCTGATCGCTGATGGCCGCTTGCAGGCCCGGATCGCCGATCCGCGCTTCAAGCTGCCCAAGACCTATCTGGCTCAAGTGGAAGGGGTGATCGATGCCAAACATCTGGCGCAGCTGCGGCGCGGAGTGCGGCTGAACGATGGCCTGACCCTCCCGGCTGAAGCCGAGGCGATTGCCCCGCCAGAGCTATGGCCGCGCGATCCACCGGTGCGGTTTCGCAAGACTGTGCCCGATGGCTGGCTGCGCCTGACGATCTGCGAAGGCCGCAACCGCCAAGTCCGCCGGATGACGGCGGCCGTGGGCCTGCCCACGCTGCGGCTGGTGCGCTGGGCGGTGGGGGACTGGACGCTGGACGGGTTAGCGCCGGGGGAATGGCGCGCGGTTGAGGCCTAAACCCACACCGCCACCGGCGGCAGGCTCATCAGGATCGCGTCGATATTGCCGCCGGTTTTCAAGCCGAACAATGTACCGCGATCATAGACCAGATTGAATTCGGCATAGCGCCCGCGCCATTCGCGCTGCTGCTGCTGCTCGGCGGGGGTAAAGGCCAAGCCCATCCGGCGGCGGACCAATTGGGGGTAGACACTCAGGAACGCCTCACCAACATCACGGGTGAAGGCGAAATTGGCGTCGAACGCCGCATCGTCCGCGCATTCCAGATGATCGTAGAAGATCCCGCCGACCCCGCGATGGACCTGGCGGTGCGGGATGTAGAAGTACTCGTCGGCCCACGCCTTGAACCGCAGGTAATAATCCGGATCGTGAGCATCGCAGGCGGCCTTGAACGCGGCGTGGAATTCGGCCGTATCCTCCGGATAGGGCAGCGGCGGGTTGAGATCACCCCCGCCACCGAACCACGCCTTGCCGGTCACCAGGAAGCGCGTGTTCATATGGACGGCGGGCACGTGCGGATTAGCCATATGCGCGACCAAGCTGATCCCGGTGGCGGTGAAACCTGGGCTGTCCTCGCTCGCGCCGTTGATGCTGGCGGCAAAGCCGGGGGCGAACTGGCCGTGGACGGTGGAGACATTGACTCCGACCTTTTCGAACACCTGGCCCTTCATCAGCCCCTGCACGCCGCCGCCAGGATTGGCATTGCCATCCTCGGCGCGGCTCCACGGGGTGAAGGTAAAGCTGGCTCCCGATCCTGCTTCACGCTCGATCGCTTCAAATTCATCGCAAATGCGCGTGCGCAGGGCTTCGAACCAGTCCTTGGCGCGGGCGGTGGGCGTGGTCCAGTCAGTCATATGTCCTCTTGTCCGCTTTGTTGCAGGCGCGCTTTGCCACGCGGCCTTGCCAAGCGATTTGACATAGAGCAAGGATCAACCATGGTTCCCTTTTCGTTCGCCGGTGAAGAATTTGCGCTGGTGCAAAGCCGCGCGCTGTACTGGCCGCGCGAGCAGGCCTTGCTGGTGGCCGACCTGCATCTGGAAAAGGCCAGCTTTTATGCCCGCTTCGGCCAGATGCTGCCGCCTTATGACAGCCGCGAAACGCTGGAGCGGGTGGCGCTGGCGTTGCGCGAAACCGGGGCGCGGCGGGTGTTCACGCTGGGGGACAATTTCCACGATCGGGCTGGCGCGGACCGGCTGGAGCCGCACGCTGCCGGGATGCTCGCCGCGCTGACCCGCGCGACCGATTGGGTCTGGGTGACCGGCAACCACGATGGGGGATCAACGCTGGGGACGGCAGTGGAACAGCTGGAAGTATCCGGCCTGTTGCTGCGCCACGAAGCGCAGGTGGGCGAGACGCAGCCGGAACTGTCCGGCCATTTCCATCCCAAGCTGCGGGTTTCCATGCGCGGGCGCCGGATTGTGCGCCCCTGCGCCGTAGCCAGCGAGACCAAGCTGATCCTGCCTGCTTACGGCGCGCTGACCGGGGGGATGGACGCAGCTGACCCTGTGATTATCGCCGCCCTGCAGCCCGCGCGCTCGGCAACTGCGGTACTTTCGGCACAGGGCAAGCTCATTCGCTATCCCTTGTGGCAGGCCGCCGCCTAAGCCCTTTCCCATTTGCGCGTTTCGCTCTAAGGAGCCGCGCATGGAACAACCTCAGGAGTCCCGACGATAGCACCCCCACCCCGGCGCAGTATGCAGCCCCCCGTGAAGAGCGGCCCGCGCTTTAATCAGATGATCACCAGCGACAAAGTGCGGGTGATCGATGAAAATGGCGAAAACATTGGCGTGATGTACACGCGCGAAGCTATTGAACAGGCGGCCGAATCCGGGCTGGACCTGGTTGAGGTTTCCCCCAACGCCGATCCGCCGGTGTGCAAGTTCCTCGACGTTGGCAAGTTCCGCTACGAAGCGCAGAAAAAAGCGAATCTCGCCCGCAAGACTCAGAAGACGCAAGAGATCAAGGAGATCAAGATGCGTCCAAACATCGACGATCATGACTATGATACGAAGATGCGGTCGGTGAACAAATTTATCGGCGAGGGCGACAAGGTCAAGGTCACCCTGCGGTTTCGTGGCCGCGAAATGGCCCACCAGCAACTTGGCATGGACTTGCTCCGCCGCGTGCAGGAAGACGTCGCCGATGTGGCCAAGATCGAAGCCTATCCGCGCATGGAAGGCCGTCAGATGCTGATGGTGCTGTCACCGAAATAGGGCTGTGCGGTCCCGGCGCCATAGCTCCGGGACCGCACCTGCGTCGCCGCCTAATTGCGCTGGCGTTTCATCAACACTGTCAGCACCACCGCGACCAGCACCAGCGCCGGGACATCGCCCAACAGATGTCCGTGATGCATCGAAGCCTGCGCCGATTGCCAGGCCATGATTGCAGCGTGGACGATGCTCGACCAGACCGTGAACCAGATCAGCGAGGCATGGGCCGCAGGGTTTTTCGCCGCGCGGATCAGGAACACGCCGAGTGTAGCGTAAAATCCCACGATCATCAGAAAGTAGTTGTCCGAAGCCGGACTGCCGGTGTGCCAAGCCCAGCCTGACGGCCAGATGATCGCCAGCGGATAGAGTAGGCAGAACACCGCGCCAAAGGCGGTTAAGGCCAGGCCAAGCAGGCGGTTGTTGTCGGTCATGTAGATGTCTCCCCCCAGACCGGCAGGCCCCGGTCCGTTGGACTGAAGCTGGGCGATAATCACGGGCCATGCAAGTGCATCGTGATTTTGCTCAGGCCGCCGCTTCCGCCGCGATCTGGCACCTTCCTTTTCGCGAAAAGCGCAGTAAGCATTCGAAGCGACGTTTGAGCGCCAAGGGGGGACACATGACCGCGAAGCAATCCGCATTCCCGCTAGCAATCCCGCGTCACCGGCTGGTCTCGATCATCGGCGGATCAGCGGGCAATCTGGTCGAATGGTATGACTGGTTCGCCTATGCCAGCTTCGCGATCTATTTCGCGCCGGTATTCTTCCCCAAAGCCGATCCGACCGCGCAACTGCTGAGCACCGCGACGATCTTTGCCGCCGGGTTTGTGATGCGCCCGATCGGGGCCTGGGTAATGGGGCGGTTCGCGGACGCCAAAGGCCGCAAGGCCGGGCTGAGCCTGTCCGTTGCGCTGATGTTCAGCGGCTCGCTGTTGCTCGCCGTCGCGCCAACCTATGCCATGGCGGGGCTGGCTGGTCCGGCGATCCTGTTGATCGCGCGGATGCTGCAAGGGCTGTCGCTGGGCGGCGAATATGGCGCGAGCGCAACGTATCTCTCCGAAATGGCGCCCAAGGCGAACCGCGGGTTCTGGGCAAGCTTTCAGTACATGACGCTGATCGGGGGACAGCTGTGCGCCATCGCGGTCGCGGTGGTCCTGCAAGGCATTTTGACCGAAGCCGAGCTGACGGCTTGGGGCTGGCGGATTCCCTTTGTGATCGGCGCGTTGCTGGCACTGGTGGTCTATCTGCTGCGGCGTAATCTGGCTGAAACGCCGTCGTTTACTAACCAGGCTGTCGACCGCCCTGTCTCGACCGCCAGGATGCTGTGGCGCGAGCATCGCCGTGAGAGCATTCTGGTGGCTATGCTATCGGCAGGCGGCGGGCTGAGCGTCTATGCCTACACCAGCTACATGCAGAAATACCTGTTCAATACGGTCGGTTTCGACAAGGCGACCGCCACCTACATCGTCGCCGCCGCGCTGTTGTGGTTCACCGCGATGCAGCCCATCTTCGGGGCGTTGGCTGACCGGTTCGGGCGCAAACCGATGCTGTTGATCTTCGGGATCGGCGGGGCAATCGTCGCAGTGCCAGTGTTCCTGGCGCTTGAACAGGTCACATCGCCCGTGGTCGCGACCTTGCTGATCATGATTCCGTTGACGTTGCAATCGGGCTACAGCGCAAACAATGCCTTGGTGAAGGCCGAATTGTTTCCAGCGCATATCCGGGGGCTGGGGGTGGCGCTGCCCTATTCAATTGGCAATGCGTTGTTCGCCGGCACGCTGGAAATGGTCGCGCTGGGGCTCAAAGGCGCAGGGCTTGAATGGCTGTTCTACATTTATGTCGCGCTGGTGATCGCGATGGCCGGGGTCGCGACGATGCTGCTGCCCGAAACGCGCGAGCGCAGCCTGATCACGGAGGATTAAGGCTCGCACTCGGCGCCGAATCCGGTTACACCTGTAACCATGTCTGATATACCTTATTCTGGGCCAACCCCCAGCCGCAAGCCCAAAACCGCGATCACCCATCTCGGCAACCACGCGCTCAGTCCGGCTACGCTGATGATGAGCCATGGCTATGATCCGGTGCTGTCCGAAGGTAGCCTCAAGGCTCCGATCTTTCTAACCAGTACTTTCGCTTTTCCCTCGGCCGCGGACGGCAAACGGTTTTTTGAAGGGATCACCGGAAAGGTCGCCGGCGGCACCGATGGCCTGGTCTATTCGCGCTTCAACGGGCCCAACCAGCAGATCCTCGAAGGCCGCTTGGCGATCTGGGACAAGGCTGAAGAGGCGTTGGTTTTTTCCAGCGGGATGACCGCGATCTGCGTGCTGTTCCTCGCCTTCGCTTCGGCTGGGGACGTGATCGTACACTCCGGCCCGCTCTATGCCGCGAGCGAGGGCTTCATCGCCAAAACGCTCAGCCGGTTCGGAGTCACTTATGTGGATTTCCCCGCCGGGGCGACCCGCGAGGAACTTGATGCGGTGATGGCCAAGGCCACGGCGCAGGCCGCCGCGCAGGGCGGAAAGGTGGCGATGGTCTACCTCGAAAGCCCGGCCAACCCGACCAATGCGCTGGTCGATGTCGAAGCCGTGCGCGATGCCCGCGATGCCGCCATCGGCCCCGACTGCCCGATTGCTATCGACAACACCTTCCTCGGCCCGTTGTGGTCCTGCCCGCTCGATCACGGTGCGGATATCGTGGTCTATTCGCTCACCAAATATGTCGGCGGCCATTCGGACCTGGTCGCCGGATCGGTCTCGGGCGCAAAGAAATGGCTGACCCCGGTGCGCATGCTGCGCAACACTATGGGCGGGATCGTTGACCCCAACACCGCGTGGATGCTGATGCGCAGTCTGGAGACGGTCGAACTGCGGATGGGCCGCGCAGGTGAAAACGCTGCCAAGGTCTGCGCTTACCTCAAAGACCACCCCAAGGTTGCAGGCCTCGGCTACCTCGGTGACGTCGCTGACCCACGCCAGCAGGACATCTTCAACCGCCACTGCACCGGTGCGGGCAGCACGTTCTCGCTTTACCTGAAGGGCGGCGAGGCCGAGGCTTTTCGGTTCCTCGACAGTCTCAAGATCGCCAAGCTGGCGGTCAGCCTGGGGGGCACCGAAACGCTGGCCAGCCTGCCTGCCGCGATGACGCATTTGTCAGTACCCGACGCGCGCAAGGCCCAGCTTGGGATCACCGACAACCTGGTGCGGATCAGCATCGGGATCGAAGATGCCGACGATCTGATTGCAGATTTCGAACAGGCGCTCGCAGCGGTCTAAGCGCTTGCCCGACGCGCTGCATTGTGGTGTGGCGCGCGGGATCGAAAGTTGAACCAGAAGGGCCCGTGTCATGTCCGAAGAACCGCAGGACAAGTTGCTGCCCGACGGGCCGAATGTCGCGCCCACGCGGGCCGGGCTGAAACTGGTGGCGGATGGCGACTGGGCGGGCTGGTACAACTATCAGCCGTCCGACGCGTTTGAAGACTATGCCGGGCCATTTTATTGCAGGCCCGAAGCCAGCGAACTGGTTTGCGGGTTCCGCCCCGATGCCAAAAACTGCAACGCCGGGGGCAACATCCACGGCGGATCGCTGATGACCTTTGCGGACTATGCGCTGTTCATGATTGCGGGCGGGATGAACAACGAAGTCCACGGGGTAACGGTAACCTGCAACTGCGAATTCGTGAACGCTGCCGTGCCGGGCAAGCTGTTGATTGCGCGCGGCGAAGTGATCCGCGCCGGGCTGTCGATGGTGTTCGTGCGGGGAATTATCTACGATTCGGATGACGGAACGGATGCGCCAGGACGCCCGGTGCTGGCCTTCTCCGGCTCGATCAAGCGGCTGCCCGCGCGGGACCGCGGCTAGCCGCGATTATAGGCCAGCCGCGTATCGTGCGCCGCATTTGGCTGGATGGAATCGGTCAGCCCGGGCCGGGTTCCGGTGAACCGGTCCCCGATTACCTTGGCGTTGCCGTGGTACATCACGATGAAGTGGGCGCCACCCGCCGTCGGCAAGTCGGTTTCAAAGCGGTTGCCCTGACAGGTTACATGATTGAAGCTGGCGGTCGCCTCGCCCGGAGGCTGCGCGGCCTTCCGCGCGCGCGGATAGACGAACCGGCAATCCTGCACCACATTGCGCCGCCCGCCGCCCGGGTTGCCCTCGATTGCGGGGAACGCGCCGAACACGGGCACGCGGTGCGTGGCGATCACGGTCACGCGTTCCAGCCGCACCAGATTGTCTTCGTGCGCGTGAAAAATCCCGAAATTGCCGTTGCCGCGAAACGTTGTATCGCGGATCGTCAGATTGCCGCCGCGCGTGCCATCCCACGATGTCCAGACCGTGCCGCTGCCCATTTCATGCGTGCCCCCGCTGAGCAGCGCGCCGGGCCAGACCAGGATCATGTGGTTGGGCGCGTTGCCCGCATTCGAAGAACTGCAATCGATCAACCGCAAATAGCCTTGATATTTGCGCGGATAGGCCGCCAGAAAGGCGCTAAAATTGTCGCGGAACTGGCAGCGTTCGAAGTGCAGGTTGCCGGTCATCGTGTCGACCTCGGCGGGCTGATAGCGGTCCGGCTCGACATCCACCCCGAAGCCCGGCGCGTGGCGGCCATAATTGCCGGTGCCAAAGCTGCTGCCGTTGAACTGGCTATCGGTGCAAGTCAGCCCCAGAATCTGGAGCGCAGCCAGCGCCCCGCGCGCGTTGTTTTCACAGCGGACCCGCTCAATCCGCACGTTGCGGCACGCCAACCCGCGCCCGCCAGAGAGCGTCGCGTCATCGCCCAGATAGATCGCGTCAGTCTGCGAATGGTGCAGATAGAGATCGCGCAGCACCACATTGCGGCTGCCATTGAGCGCGATCAAGGCGGCATAGGCTTCGGTCACGCCGTAATCCTTGGTCATCGCGCGCGCGCCGCCGTCGATCTCAAACCCGCTGATCGTCACCCCATCGCACCGGCGCAGTTCGAACGGCATAAACACCCCGGCGAGCAATCCCGCTGACTTGGCCTTGGCCGAGCGATGGAACCGCCCGTTAAGCCGGATTACCGCGCCCTTGCCGATCATTTCCAGATTGCGGCAGCCCTTGTAGACCGCGTTGATCACGTCCGCCGGGCGGGCCTGCTGGAACGCCTCGCGCTGGTAAGTCTCGGTGGTGCGGTACTGCGCGACCCAATAGACCCCCGGCGGAAACAGATAACGCCCGCCGCCAATCCGCGTGGCATGATCAGCGAGGCGGCGGAACGCAGCGTAGTTGTCGGTCTTGCCATCAGGCACAAAGCCGAACCGCTGGACCACGTTGACCGGAGCAGTCTGCCCTTGGACCGGTGCCTGACTGGTAATGGCCAGCGCGGCGGCCCCGGCCATGAATTCGCGTCGTTTCATCGTTGCACTTTCGGCCAGTGCCAGTGAACGGCAGCTTACCGGCTAAGCCTGACCCTGCATCTGCCCCGGCATCGAAGACAGTGCGTTGAATACCCCGAACAACGGGTCCCATTCCTCGACCACCATATCGGCAATCAGCCCGTGTTCGGCGAACGGATCGCGGGCGATGATCGCATCAAGCGCCGCCCGGTCGGCCGCTTCGATCAGCAGCAGCGCGGCCTTGTCGGCAGCACCCTGTAGCGGCCCAGAGGCTTTGAGTGAGCCTTCGCGCAGCAGCTGCTGCAGGAACGCAATGTGCGGCAGCAACTGTTGCTGCCAGCCAGCCGCGTCAGGGTGATGAAAGCGCACGACATAGAGCGGCATCGCCTTTCCTTACCCCTTCCACTCGCGGCGTTCTTCGGACTGGCGCAGCACTTCGTAGGCCAGTTGCAACGCTTGAAACGCCTTGGCCGCATCGGCATCGCCGGGGCGCAGATCAGGATGGACCAGCTTGGCCTTGGCACGGTAGCTCTTCTTGATCGCGTCGAAATCGGCGTCGGGGGTCAATTCGAGCAGGTCTAGCGCGCGCAGTTCATCGCGGCTGCGGGTGCCATCACCCGATTCGGCCCAGCCATAGTGCGCAGCTTCAGTATAGCCCGAATGCGTCTGGCGTTCGGAGGTTTCACGTTCAGCGGCTTCTTCCGCGTCCAAGCCGGCAAAGTAATCCCAGCCCTGATTGTATTCGGCCGCGTGGCGCTGGCAAAACATCCAGCGATCCGGGTTGTTAGGCGATTTTGGCGCGGGGCATTCGCCCTTGTCGGTGCAGCCATGCCGATCACACAGCCGCACCTGCGTTGCCTCGCGGCTGCCGCCATAGCCGCCCCAGCGGGGGAAGCCCCAATTGTCTGATCGGCGTGCGCGGGTCATTCGCGTGCGTTACGCCGGGCAGGCGTGCCTAGGCAAGCGCGGTTTCACTCGGTTGGCACGACTAACCGCGCAGACTGGCCTGTCCTTTGGGGAACATTAAGTTTCAAATGGCAATGCTGCATTGCAAACAGGGATGACTGACCCTATTTGGTAACCAGTCCCGTTCGGAGCACCGATGATGAGCAAGCAACTCGCCCTGTCCGCCGCCCTATCGGTCATTGCCATGGCCACCGTTGCGTATTTCGCGGCACCGGGCGCGCCATCCGGTGGCTCCAGCGCGCCGTCGCTGTTTAGCGCAGTGGCGACGCCGGGCGCGGTGGCACCGGCGCTAGGCACGTTGCTGCCCGGCCTCCGCTAAGCTTCAGTCAACCGTTACCGTCACCGCGCGGCGATTGCGCGCCCAGCTATCTTCATCTGATCCCAACGCGACCGGGCGTTCCTTGCCATAACTGACTGTGCTCAGCCGGGCGGCATCGACCCCCAGACTCACCAGATAATTTTTCGCGGAGTTTGCGCGGCGCTCTCCCAAGGCCAGGTTATATTCGCGGGTGCCGCGTTCATCGCAGTGCCCTTCCAGCGTCGCGCGCTTGGCCGGATACTTCAGCAGCCACTGCGCCTGCGCGGTCAGCGCGACCTGATCGGTGCTGTCGATATTGTAGCGGTCGGTTTCAAACAGGATCGTATCGAGCCCCATTAGCTGCGCCACGAAATCGGCTTGGCTGCCGGGTATGACAACGCCGCTGCCGGCACCGCCGGAGGTGTCAGTGGAAATCGCCCCGCCCGGGTCGGGCGGCAATTGTTTTGGCGCTTTGCTGGCACAAGCGGACAGCGCGACGCTGCCCAGCAGGGTCAGCGCGAGGGTGGCAGCGCGGGATTGAACAGGCATGGCGTGCTCCTTTGCAATCATCTGGTTCGTATGGGTAAGGCTGGCTGTCAACTGCTTCAGGGCTGGATCGGTCCCCACGAGGGATCAGAGCCATCGACTGGGGTCGTCAGCTTGCGCTCGTTGCTGCCAGTCAGGTCAACCTGCCACAAGCCGGTGCGGCCTGTGCCGCGTGCGGTGCGGAAGAACTGGATGATCCGGCCATTGGGCGCCCAAGTCGGCGATTCATCCTGCCACGAATTGGTCAGATAGCGCAGATCACCGCCGCTGGGAGTCATCAGCGCGATCCGGAAATTACCCCCAATATGGGTGAAGGCAATCTGATCGCCGCGCGGGCTCCATTCGGGCGTCGCCGCGCGCCCGCCTTGAAAACTGATCCGGTTCTGGCCGGTCCCATCGGCGTTCATCGTATAGACCTGCTGGCTGCCTGACCGGTCGCTTTCAAACACGATCCGGCTGCCCTCAGGCGAAAACGACCCGCCGATATCGATCCCCGGACTGTCGGTCAGCCGGGTGGGCGTGCCGCCGGCAGCGGGAATCTTGTAGATATCGGTATTGCCGCTGATCGCCATGGAATAAAGCACCCACTTGCCATCGGGCGACCAGCGCGGTGCGAACAGTGGATTCTTTGAACTGAACAACAGGCGCTGCACCCGTGTGTTCGGA
>JANORN010000071.1:0-14601 GCA_031415355.1 Novosphingobium sp.
TGGACCGCAAGGCGGCGCGAGCGGGCTGGCCAAAGGGGCAGGTCGATGCCGATGCCCCGCTGGCGGGCCGCACGCTGGCGATGATCTTTGAAAAGAATTCCACCCGCACCCGGGTCTCGTTCGCGATGGCGATGCGCCAGCTGGGCGGCAGCGAAATCGTGCTTGAATCGGGCGCGACCCAGCTGGGGCGGGGGGAAAGCATTGCCGACACCGCACGCGTGCTCAGCCGGATGGTTGATGCGATCATGATCCGCACCGACGATCATGCCAAGGCTGAAGAGCTGGCGCGCCACGCCACGGTGCCAGTGATCAACGGGCTGACCGATGATTCGCACCCCTGCCAGATCATGGCCGACCTGTTGACCCTGCTGGAACAGGGCAAGGCATTGCCGGGGCTGGAACTGGCCTGGCTGGGCGATGGCAACAATGTGCTCAATTCGATCATCGAAGCCGCTGGCCTGTTGAAGTTCAACGTCCGGTGTGGCTGCCCGCAAGGCTATGAGCCCGATCCGCGCTTTGTCGCGGCGGCACGCGCGGCGGGCGCCAGGATCGATCTGGTCCGGGATGCAGCGGCAGCAGCGGCGGGGGCGGACGTGATTATCACTGATACCTGGGTTTCGATGGGGCAGGACCATGTCCACAACAAGCTGGCGGCAATGGCGCCCTATCAAGTCGACCCCGCGCTGATGGCCCGTGCCAAGCCCGCCGCGCTATTCCTGCACTGCCTGCCAGCGCACCGGGGTGAGGAAGTTACCGATGCAGTGATTGACGGGCCGCAGTCCGCGGTCTGGGATGAAGCCGAAAACCGGATCCATGCGCAGAAATCAGTGCTACGTTGGGTCTTTGAACAGTTGTGAGTGACGCGATGAGCTTGCCAGATGCAGCGGCACGGCTGGACCATGTGCTGCGTTTTACCCTGCCTGGAAACGCTGCGCGTGGGCGCGCGGTGCGGCTGGGACCAGTGCTGCACACGATCCTAGCAGCGCATGACTATCCTCCCGCAATCAAGCATTTGTTGGCCGAGGCGCTAGTCGTCACCGCGCTGATTGGGGCGCTGCTGAAGGACGATGTCGGCCAGCTGACGATGCAGGCACAAACTGAGGGCGGGATCGTCGATCTGCTGGTCTGCGATTATCGCGGGGGCGAATTGCGCGGTTATGTGCGGCACGATGCGGATCGGCTGGCGATGCTGGGAGCAAATCCATCGTTGTATGCACTGTTCGGCAAAGGCTATCTCGCGATTACCTATGATCTGGCGACCACCGGCCAGCGGTATCAGGGGATCGTGCCGCTGGAAGGGCAGTCGATTGCGGAGGCGTGCCAGAGCTATTTTGCCCAGTCTGAGCAAGTGCCGACGCTGATCCGCGTCGCGGTGCGATCAGGCAAGCACGGCTGTACGGCGGGCGGACTGTTATTGCAGCATCTGCCAGAAGGCGAAGATGGCCGCGAGCGATTGCATGTGCGGCTCGACAATCCCGAATGGCAACATGTTGCCGTGCTCGGCGGTTCGGTGCGGCATGACGAACTGCTTGATCCGGAATTGAGTCTGGAACAGTTGATCTGGCGGCTGTTTCACGATGAGCCCGAAGTATTGGTCGAACCCGCCGCCGCGCTCAGCCGAGGCTGTCGTTGCTCGGCGGAACATTACGAATCCGTACTGGCACAATTTCCCGAAGCCGAGCGTATCGATATGCGTGACGCGCGCGGGCTGGTGGTGGTTGACTGCGCGTTCTGTTCGCGAAACTTCGACATCGCGATTTAGCTCAACAGCTCATCGCCGTAAAAGCACACTTTGCCGCTATATGGCGATATGATACAAGCCGACGATGGATCAGTCGGGCTCAAGCCGATCAGATCTGTCGAGGATTCACTGTGGAGTGTGACGTGACCCAGATGGCCAAGTCGGTCTTTGCTGCGTTGGTTGGGCTGGGGCTGGCTGCCCCGGCGGGAAGCACACCCAATGCACTCATCATGCTTGATCAGCTAGAACGCGGCAGGTGGGAACTGCGGCTGCGCGGCAGCTGGCAGCCAGTGCAGCGCGTCTGCCTGGGCGATAGCAGCCGCCTGATCCAGCTGCGGCATCCTGGTCCCAGCTGCGAACGGGTGGTGGTGGCGGCCAGCGCCAATGCCGTGACCGTGCAGTACACCTGTCAGGGGCGCGGCTTTGGCCGGACCGAAATCCGCCGCGAAACCAACCGGCTGGTGCAGGTGCAGAGCCAAGGCATTGCGGATGGTCTGCCCTTTGAAGTGGCGGCAGAAGCGCGTCGGGTGAGCGATTGCCCCGCGTGATCGCGGCTTGCCAGCCTTGCCTGCACCAGCTAGCCGATGGTGATGCCAGTCCTGCCAGCCGGAAATAATCGCCCCGCCGTGGTGCTGCTCTCAGGCGGGCTCGATTCGATGGTCGTGGCCGGGCTGGTGCGCGAGGCCGGCTATGCACTCAACGCGCTAAGCATCGATTACAGCCAGCGGCATCGCTGCGAACTGGATGCCGCGCGCGCGATCGCTGGGCAGCTTGGGGCGCAGCGGCATGTGGTGCTGCCGCTCGATCTGCGCCAGTTCGGCGGTTCGGCGCTGACCGATGATATCGCAGTGCCCAAATCCGGACCGGACTTTGCGCCGGGCAATGATATTCCGGTAACCTATGTGCCGGCCCGCAACCTGGTGTTTCTTTCGCTGACCCTAGCCTGGGCTGAAGTGATTGGAGCGGACGACATTTTCATCGGGGTCAATGCGCTCGACTATTCGGGCTATCCCGATTGCCGCCCTGAATTTATCGCGGCCTTCACTGAAACCGCTCGTCTCGCCACCAAAACCGGGGCCGAAGGCGGCAGTTTTGCCATCCACGCGCCGCTGCAATATCTGGGCAAGGCCGAAATCGCGCTGGAAGCCGCGCGGCTGGGTCTGGCGCCTGAACTAAGTTGGTCCTGCTATGATCCGCAGCCCGCTGGACCCGCTGCCGTTCGGGCCTGCGGTGCCTGCGATAGTTGCCGCCTGCGCCGCAAAGGGTTTGCAGAAGCCGGGCTGCGCGACCAGACTGATTATGCAGCGTAACATGCGATTTGGGGGTTCATGATGCCGGACGAGAACAAGCCAACGAGTCCCAATCCGGCCGCTGGAATGCCAGTGCCGCAGGCCAGTGGGTACAGCTGGTACGTGCTGGGCGTGCTGGTGGTCGTTTATATTCTGAACTTCATTGACCGGCAGATTTTGAGCATTCTAGCGGTAGATATCAAGGCCGATCTGAACCTGTCAGACAGCGACCTTGGTTTCTTGGGCGGTGCTGCATTCGCGGTGTTCTATGCGTTGTTCGGGGTGCCGCTGGGGCGGCTGGCGGACAATTGGAACCGCAAGAAGCTGTTGTCGATCGGGCTTGCGCTGTGGTCCACCATGACGGCTTTGTCTGGCTTTGCGCAGAACCAGCTTGCGCTGTCGCTGGCCCGGATGGGCGTCGGCGTGGGCGAGGCGACGGCCAGCCCAACGGCCTATTCGCTCCTCTCTGACTATTTCCCTAAGCGCCAGCGCGCCACTGCGCTCGCGATCTATTCATCCGGGCTCTATATCGGCGGCGGGGTCTCGCTATTGCTCGGGGCCAAGATCGGCGCCGCCTGGAACGCGGCCTATCCCGGCGGTGGCCCGCTTAGCCTGGTTGGCTGGCAGGCTGCATTTCTGGCGGTCGGCTTGCCTGGTCTGCTGATTGCGCTGTGGGTGGCAACTTTGCGCGAACCGGTGCGCGGAGCCATGGACGGTGTTCCTAGCCCCAGCTCGCCCAGCCCCTTTGTCGATTTCTTCGCGGACCTGTCCTCGATCGTGCCACCGTTTACGTTGTACGGTGCCTGGCAGCGCGGCACGGCGGCGATGGCGCTCAACTTGGCGGCAGCAGCGTTGGTAGGACTGTTCGTCTGGTTGATGATCAGCGTCACCGGCAACGAGGCGCAATGGCTGGCGGTCGGGATTGGCTATTACGCAGTGTTTTCCTGGGCGTGCACGCTGAAGGCGCGCGATCCGGCCACTTGGCGGCTGATCTGGGGTACACCGGCATTTATCACCACCACGCTGGGCTACAGCTTGGTCTCCCTGGTCGCCTGGGCACTAAGCTTTTGGGCCGCACCCTATGCCGAAACCGTGCTCAAGCTGCCGCGACAGGAACTGGCGTTCATTTTGGGTGCCAATGCTGCGGCGAGCGGGTTCTTGGGTGTGATTATCGGCGGCCGGCTGGCGGACGTGCTGCGCGCGCGCAACCCGGCGGGCCGAATTTTGGTGGTGATGTTTGGGGTGATCGCGCCGATCGTGCCGCTGTGGATTGGCTATTCAACCAACGATCCCACGCTGTTCTATACGATGAATTTTCTCTCCGGGATGTTTGGAGCCGCCGCTTTGGGGGCGGCCGCTGCGACTACGCAGGATCTGGTGTTGCCGCGGATGCGCGGCACCGCGACCGCCGCGTTCTTCCTGGGGACAACGCTGGTCGGCTTGGCCTTCGGACCCTATCTGGTCGGGCTCATCTCGGATTCGGCGAGCAGCGAAGTGGACGGCAAGATTGTTGGCAACCTGCGGGTTGGCATTTTGGCACTAATCGGGGTTGCGCCGGTCGCGTTGGCGCTGCTGGTCCATGCCTATCGCGCAGTGCCGCAAGCAGAAGCCACCGTGATTGACCGCGCGGTTGATGCGGCGGGTGGACGCTAACGGTTACTTGGCAGCAAGACTCCGCAAGCTATGCGGGCACCACTGTTGCCGCTTGGATCGGTGCGCATGTCATCTGCTGTCGTATGGATCACCAGCGCGCTGCCATCCTGATCGAACAGCTGGCCTAGCGTGACTGCGGGATCACCTGGGAGAACTGTGGTCAGTTGGGCCACACCGTTGGCATTGGCGATTAGGTTAGGGAGATCTCCCAAATGGCTGCCCATGGGGTTGTCCAGCCCATGTTGGCGCATGGATGGATTCAGGTGCGGCCCAGCAGTGGTAAAGGCCGGGGCTTGGCAAGCGCCGTTGGCGTGCAAGTGAATGCCGTGGCGTTGATCCGGCGTCAGCCCGGTTACCATGATGGTCAATTCCAGCCGATCGTTCGCATGTTGCAGCACGGCTGTTCCCGTTGGCTGACCGATAGGGCTGTTCAATGTCGCAGTACCCAACATCGCAAGCTGTGCGGTTGTGGCGCCGCCGCATGCGCTGAGCGGTAGACCCAAGGTCACCGTAGCGAGCAGTAACTTCAACGGCAACATCGGATCGCTCCTTCATCAAATCGGCCAAGGTCATTTACAGCGCATGCCCAAGACAAAGAAAAAGGGGCCGGATTGCTCCCGGCCCCCAAATCTTGTTCCGGCTGGCGGAAGCTTACATGCCCGAACCCGGACCGTAGCTGATTTCCACCCGGCGGTTCTGCAGTTCGCGCACGCCGTCGGCAGTCGGTACGCGGTTGTTGCTTTCACCGAAGGCCTGGTTGCTGATCGCGCCATCGGCAATGCCGCGCGAGGTCAGATAGCCACGGACCGACGTGTTACGGCGCTCCGAGAGGCCCTGGTTGTAACGCGGGGTACCCGAACGGTCAGCGTAACCTGCCAGCATGATCGGCACGCTTTCGCAATTTGCATAGGCCGTTACGGCGCTGTCGAGAATGCCAGCAGCTTCAGGCGTGATGTCCGACTTATCCCAGTCGAAGAACACGATGTACGGACCCTTGTTGCAGACCGGTGGTGGCGGCGGAGCAACAACGACCGGCGGCGGCGGTGGGGTATAAACCACTGGCGGCGGGGTCGGAGCCGGCGGCGGAGCATCTGGCTCGCCACCAAAGTTGTAGGTCAGCGTACCGAGCAGCGAATGCGAGCGCATCCGGGTGTTTAGCGCGCGGCCTGCGGTATCCACCAGTGCAACGTTATCGACGTTGAAGAAGCGATACTTCAGTCCAACGTCCCAGCTGTCGCTGAGCGGAGCGCGAACGCCCGCCAGAGCCTGCCAGGCAAAGCCGGTGTCCGAATCATCAACCCAGCCCGGACCAACGCGGTTGATCGAGTATTGGTGATTGACGCGGGCAACACCTGCGCCGCCGCCGATGAAGCCCTGCAGGCCGTCATCTGCACCGAAATCAAGCATGCCGTTGATCATGAAGCTGAGCGCGTTCACGTCACCAGCGACATAGCGGTGTGAACCCGTTACGCCCGGAGCAGCGCTGCTGATCGGGGCGGCAGCCGGGATCCGCACAGTGCTGGTCAGGTTCTTCGGGTCAGCTTCCCGGAAGCTGGCTTCGGCTTCAAGGCGGAAGCCGCCGAAATCGTAACCAATGATGCCACCGAAATCATAACCGTAGTCGTGATCAACAGTCGCCGCATTGGCGGTGGTGCCGATGTCAAAGCTGGAATCTTCCACGATCATCGCGCCAGCGTCGGCTTCGATGTACCAAGAATCATCGCGAGCCAAGGCCGGAGACGCGAGGGCCGTAGTGGCCAGCGCCATCCCAAGGACCAATTTCCGCATTGTCGTAATCCCCTTATAAGAAAAAGTGAGCCGCCGAGTAGAGGGCTATCTAACTGCTTAGCGAAAGCCGTGCAAGCGCACAAACACCACTACTGTTGCAAGAATGTCTCTTTTTGCGCTTCAAATTGCTAGAAATTTATCTCTCAAGCGAAGCTGAACAGGCCCTAGCAGCGAAATCGCGCGAGCGGAACCCGTTTCCGCACATCAAGCAGGAATCACCCCTCCTGCGCGCAAAGCGACGACCAGTGCTTCGATTGCGGTACGCGCCTGCGCGTCGACCACGCTCCCGCCGGTTGGCAGGTCCGGAGCGGCAGGTACGGACCAGTTGCCGTCATAATGGCAAAAGCAGCCGAGCGTTTTGTCAAACACCGTCATCCCCGCTTGCGGCGCGGCAAACAGCCAGCTCCCCTGCCAACTGGCCAATTGATTAGCGCGACCGGCCCATTCGCCGCTCGGTGCAGGCGCGATGAGCCAGGTCTGGCCGACTGTCGGCGCGGCCGGAGGCATGGCTTGAACCGATTCGATGGCGCAGTGGACCAAGCAGTCCAGCCGCGCGGCGACTTCGTTCAGAGTCAGCTCTTTCTGCGCCTGTCCGGCGAACAGATAGGGCAGTGCCAGGCGAGGTGACAGCGACGGAAAGGGGGGCGAATCGGGCATAGCGGGGTTCTCCATGCGAATCGGACAGCGCGTGGCTGCGGTGAACGGCGTTCAGAATGGCGGCGGAACGGGGATTACCAACGGCGGTGACAGGGCATGGGTACCGATCTGGCGCACAGTGAACCGCCCTTGCGGGGCAAGTCCGTGCAACGCCGCCCAGGTGGTGGGCGGGATCAGCAAAGCAGGACTGTTGGCCGTCCAGCGCGCCAGCGTTGCCGCAGCGTCGCGAAGTTCGATTTCCCAAGCCTCGGCCTGTTCGACCAGCGAGACCTCAACCTGATCCGGCCACCGCCATGCACCGCGCGCGCGGCGGAGCCAGTCTAGAGCTAGCCCACCTGCCCCAGTGACGCTGGCCCGGCCGTGGACTGGGGCAAGCGGTTGGCAGGTCAGCCCGGGCAACCGCACCGGCGCCAGCACCGGCGCCGCATCGCCCAAGCCGATGAGCGCAAGCCGCCCGCTAAATCCACCGCTTGGCTGTGGCAGCGGCAGCGTAACCAACTGCGAGTCGAGCAGGATGAAGCGCTCACCTACCGCATGACCGGTCACCGCTGACTCAATCCCGCCGCGTCCGCGCAGTAGGCCAGACAGCCGCCAACGCTGCGCCGCTATCAGTTCGGCGTGCAGAAACTGGATCAGCTCATCGCCGATTAATGCCCGATTCTCCCCGTTCAGCAGCGCGGTCAACGTTGTCGACACAAGCGCGCTGCCGGGATTGTCGAGGTCTACTTCGATTGTGGAACTGCGATCCAGCAGATGCGGACTGTGCGGGGGTAGCGCAGTCACCGCCACGCCCATGGTCGCCGGGGCCCGCGCGGCGATGCCAAGTTCCGCCAAATCGCCCGACAGTGTTTCGGCAAACAGGGCGCCGCCAGTCCAGCCCGGCCCAGCCGCGCCAGCAGCGATCCAGACGGCTGGGCCGGATTCGCTGCCGCCGCCGTTCCACGGCAATTCGAACGCCTCAAGCAGCGACGGCGCAGCAGGCAGGTCCAGCGGCACGGCCGCTCGGCCGGAATCGGCCGCAAAGCTGTGCGCCAGCGGCTGAGCGATGCGCAGGAGTTCAAGCTCGACCCCGTCCGCCAGCCATTCCCAGGCGGCGACTTTCCACAGGCCAGGCCGTTCGGTCAACGTAACCACCCGGCCGGGGGCAATCGCCGGATCGATTTCTGCGGTGCGCCGGACCAGGCTCTGCTGCCCCCAACGGGCGTGCGCCGCAATCCGTTCAATCAGATCGCGCGCGGAAGCTGCAGTGATGGCGGCGGGCAGATCGAGGCTGGCCGCCTCACCGCCGCGCGGCTGGGAGGCGGCGCGCTGTACGCCCGGTTGATAATCGCGGTCTGGATCGTAATAGCGCAAGATGCCGAGGGGCTGCGGCATGGCTGCCAGCCGCTTGGCCGACAGGCCCGTGTGGCGGCCAAACCCGTCATCACGGACGGGCAGCACGGCGGCACCCAACGGCACTGGCGCGGCTTGTGACACCCCAATTTCCAGGCCTGCTGCGCCAAGGTTGCAATCCATCGGAATCACATGACCCAGCAGGCTGAGCAAATCGGCGGGCGGCCCGGCTAGCGAAACCCCGGTCAGTTCCGACAGGCTGGTTTCAGACTGCGCCGTTGCCGCCACCGTTTCCAGCAGCATCGCCGCACTAAGCGGACCGGCATCGGCGATGACTTCAAAGGTCAACGCCGGAATCCGGTTGCCGAATTCACCCAGCGCCAGATCTTCAAACACCACATAGGCCAGTCCGCGATAGGCCGGGCACTGCCCTGTGCCTTCCGCGCTGGCGAGCAGGCTGTCCGCAGGCTGATCGGCATGACCGTGATGCAGCCGCAATGCACCGGCCACTTTCAAGTCCCCCGCCGCGCCGCGCAGCAACTTGCCATCGGCCCAGATCCGTCCAAGCGCAACAAGCAGGCGCGATGACAGCGCGACGGCGAACGAAGCTGTATAGCTGTAAGTATTGGTCGCGGCCTGGCCCTTGCCGCCGCCACTGCGACCGGCTTGTTCGATCAGGTCACTCGCCCAGATGATCGTGCCAGGAACGCGCAGCCGGCCGAAGTGCCGGGGCAGTGGTGTACCATAGCTGGATGCCGAGACCGCCAGTTCGTTCAGCCGCGGACCTTCGCGGACTGGGCGGGGCATGATCAAGCCGTCGACCTGCCGCCCAACCAGCGCGCCGATCATACCGCCCAACGGCCCGCCGAGCGCGGTGCCCAGCGCAGAGAAAACCAGCGTTGCCATAATTTTACCTATTCGGTTTGAGCGGGATCGTGCGAAGCCAGCCGCCAGTGCCGCAGCACAGCGCCAGCGGGGCGCTCAGGCGATCGAACCGTGCAGCGCAGCCCGGCATGGGCGTGGATGAAATCACGGTCCGGCCCAGCAATCAACAGGTGGACCTGCGCTGGGCCGGGGCGAAGCAGCAACACATCACCGGGCTCGACCCGGCCCGCCACCGCGATCAGGCCAAGGCTGGTGGGCGGCGGCAGCCAATCGTCCAGCCGGGTCAGATGGAGCCGGTAACCGACCGGCAGGCGGACCTGCCTTCCACAGGCTGTCAGCGCAGCCTCAAGCAAGCCAACGCAGTCAATTCCATGCGCCGGATCGCGGCCATTCAGCCGGAACGCGGTGCCGACCAGTGCCTGCGCCGCAGCGGCGAGCGCCGCGCCGGAGCAGGTCATGCGGCCGGATACCGAATCAGCCGGTCATTGCCGGGCAGGAACGGCTCACCTTGAAAGTTCACAGCATTGTCAAAGCGGTTGGCGCAGGTTTCCAGCCGTTTGTCGCAGCCTTGGCGCAGCAACACGCGGTCGCCAGCACCTGGCGGCTGGTCGATCGGGCGGTCAAGTACCAGCCACGCGCCGTCGATAGCGCGAATCTCTGCGCGCAGACCCGCGAGCGGTCCATCGAGCCAGCGCAGCGCGCCACCCAGGTACAGCTCTGGTGCGATCAGACCAACGCAAGTCACCGCCGCCCGGTCCGCATCTGCCGCCGCAATTGTACCGAGCTGCGTGTACGCTGCGGCGGACAGGGTGCAGCCGGGTCCGCAGAACTCCGCGCGGCAACCGGGGCTGGTGCGCGGCACCGGATCGCGCAGCAGATCGGCCTTGCGCGAGATCAGGCTACCAGCAAACGCACCGTCTTCCTCGCTGATCTCGCCCAGCGTGCCGGTATAGATTATCGCCCACTCCAGACTGTCCCAATCGACCACCCCGATCATGATCCGCGCGCCGTCATACCGGCCGGCCGCCAAGTCGGCGGCGCTGATCGCGGCGTGGCTGAGCGATCCTTCCACTTCGGCGCTGTCGGGCGTGAAATCGGCGGTGCGGCGGATCGCGGAGGGGATCATGCCCGGCGCCGCTGCATGGCACACGCCGTCAAACCACAGGTCGCGGTCGTGCGTGGTGAAGCCCAGTGCGATCCCGTCGCCGCGCAAAATCCGCCACCAGGTGGCGACGGTTTCCAGCGGCCCTGCAAACCAGACCCGGCTCATGCCGCCTCTCGCAGTTCGACCAACG
Source organism: Novosphingobium sp. (assembly GCA_031415355.1). Taxonomy (GTDB): domain Bacteria; phylum Pseudomonadota; class Alphaproteobacteria; order Sphingomonadales; family Sphingomonadaceae; genus Novosphingobium. Next base: position 10,641 of record JANORN010000071.1, read on the forward strand.
GCACCGATGGCGCATCGCCTGCGGCAAAAGTTACGCTGGACAGCTCCAGCCGGTCTTCGGCAAAGCGCACCGGCACGTCGAACAGGAACCCCGCGCTGACCGTCACCCCGGCAGCGGGAGCGACTGCAAACACCAGTTCGCCCAGCGGATCGAGCGTCCAGCCGCCTGTCACCGCGACGCCGTTCAAGCCGACCAGCAGCGCAGCCGCAACCGGCCGGGTGATCCGCCGCACTTGCGCGTCGGGCCCGCTGCCATAGCGCTTGATCAGGGCAAAGCGGGTGCGCTGGCCATCACCAGTGCCCAGGTCCTGATCGGTCGACGCTGGCATTCCGATCATCCCGCTGGAGCTGAAGTCCGCCGGATCGCGCAAGCGAAAGCCGCGCGCTGCGCCGCGCCGAGCCCGAAAGAAGCTGAGCAGTACGCCCAGTTCGGCCTCGCTGCGAAGCCCCGGCCCGACATCAAACCGCAGCCGCGCGTCGGCCCACAGGCTGTTGCGCCGCTCATGCCCCGAGGCGGTGACCGCGATGGTGGTGGAAAATTCCGGCGTCACCGCGGCATCGCGGCCCAGCGCGAGCGGATAGGACAGGTCATCAAAGGCTTGCATGGCAGACTCCGGTGCGGGTGCGGGCAGGCGGACAAAGCCGTCGCGGCTGATCTGGGGCAGCGCCCAGACAAAGGTTTCATGGTGCGCGCGGGCCAGCGCTTCATCGCAGCCCTGATTGATCGCCTGCCAGGCGGCATTGTCGCCAGGGCTCAACGCAAATCCGGCCAGATAGTCCTGCGCTGCGGGCGCATAGCCCAGCCGCTGACTAACCGTCAGATAGGCGGCGCGGCGCAGGCCGTCCCGGCCGGTGGTCAGCCAGTCATAGTCTTCGATCTGCAACCGGTCATAGGCGGGGGCCGCCCAGCCCACGGGCAGGTTGGCGCGCAATGCGTCAGGCATGTCGGGATCGAGCACGCTGGGCAAGAACGCCAGCAGCAGCACTTCGGCAGTCAGCGGTGCAGCGGCGGCACGCACCGCGTCGCGCAAGGCGGCGGTCGAGCTGGCCAGGATCACGCCGGCCTGAGTCAGCAAGGCTTTGCGCTGGGCATCCAAGGGCGCGCGCATCGACGGAATTGCTTTCGGATTGCCGCCAAACGCCGCTCTGGCAGCGGCATCATACAGACACGGGCGGCCATCGGGCATGATCCACCACCACGGCTCGCCAATCTGGAACCGCACCGGGACATTTGCCGCGACCATCAGCTGCACCAGTTGCGCCGCCACGCCGTGCAGCCAGGCCATCGCGGCGGCATTGGCGGGGGATAGCAGCGTCGACGGCGGGTCCCACCCGGTCAGCGCCGGATCGCCATTGCTGGCACGCTGTTGCCAGGTGGGCGGGCAATATTGCGCCAGCAGTTCGTAGGACAGCGACAGGATCGGCGCAAAGCCGCGCGCCTTGGCTTCGGCCAGAAACGCCGCGTGCCAAGCGCGCGCGGGCGCGCTCAGCGGATCGCCGCTGGTGACGGGCCGGAATGCGCCGTCCTGCCAACCGAGCCGCATGAAGTGGCTCATCCCGGCATAGTGCAGCAGACTGCCGCGATAGCCCAGCTGCAGCGCCTGCCGGATCAGCCGCGCCGGACTCTGGTTGGTCGCATCGTCATAAGCGGTTGCCAGCGCCAGCCCGTGCGGCGGCACGATCACATCGCCCAGTGCGAGCACGGCATTGGCTCCGTCGGCTGCGATGTCGCTAAGTTCGATCCAGCCATCGACCGGTGCAGACAAGGGCGCGGTGCTGCCCGGCACATGGCCCGGCGCGACCAGCGAGATGAACATCCGGTCGATCTCCGCCGGGTGCACCGGATCAGCCTCCGCCGGGTGCAGAAACCCGCCCGCCAAAGCGCTGAAGTTCAGCGTGATCTGCGCATCAGCGGGCGTTCCGGTGGCATAGTTCCACAGCCGTACATACCAGGTGCGCGGCGCTCCGGTGGCATCGCGGCCTTCGATGGTCAGCGTGGGGCCATTGACTGCATCCAACGGCAGGACGCCTGCCGACTGCCAGCGAAAGCGGAGCGTGCAATGGGCATAGTCGCGGACCGTGGCATAGGCGAGCAGCGGATGATCAAGCGTGTCTGCGCTCGCCCAGATCACCCCGGCCAAGTCGCCTGCGCGCAGGAATGTCGCGTCGATCCGCAGCCGGTCCGGCGCGGGCGTGGTCAGTGCGGCGAGCATCGGGCGCGGGAAGTCGACCGTCCAGAACCGCGGATCAAATCGCGCGAGCCAGTCGCTGTCCTGCCCGTCGCGCGTGCTGGCGAGCCAATGAGCCATGGGATGTACCTTTGCTAAGATCCTCCCCGTTTGTGACAGTCGTCAAAAACGGGAAGGATCGGTTGGGTTCAAAAGTCGCTCAATGCCCGGCGGACTGCGCTCGCCACTTGTCGGCTTGAGCGGTGCAAGGCTTGCGGAGCGGAGGTGCCATGCGGGGCAGCGATGGTGATCGATACGCGCACGTCACGCGGTGCGGCGGTGAGGCCGGCCTCGACCCGGCCCGCGCTGGTCGGCACGAACAGTTCGGGCCCACGCTCCCCTACCAGATAGCCGCGTCCGGGCGACACCGGTCCGCCGGTGGCACGGCCGGGCAAGCCGAAGATCGCGCCAACCAAGCTGCCCAGATTGAGCAAGCCGCCGATGCCGCCACTGCCGCCGCCTGCTCCCGCGAACAGCCCCTGCACCGCTTGCGCCGCGATTTGATCGATCACGTTGAACGCAATCCGGCGCAGGTCTTCAAACCCCAGGCTGCCCTTGCGGATCGCGCCGAGCAGCCCGCGTTCCAGCGCGTCACCCGCCTTGCCAAAGCCGTCCACCAGCGTGCCATCGAAAGCGCTGCGCATCGTGTTGATATCGGCGGCGAACCCTTGGGTATTGGCGCGCACGTCCAGCAGCAAGGTGTCAATCGGATCGGTCATCGTCACTCTCCATCAAGGCGGGCCATCAAGGCGGCGATTTCGGCGCGGCTGGGCGCTCGTTCGGTCGCTGGGCCTGCATCCAGGATCACCGCCAGTTCTGCTGGGGTGGCATTCCAGAATTCAGCGGGCCGCCAGCCCAGCATCCGCGCAGCGAGGCCAGCCAGCCGCGCCGCGCCGGGGGCAAAGGCGCGGCTCATTCGGGCGGCGGCGCCGCATCCCCCTGCAAAATCTGCGCCAGCAGTACGCGCAAGGGCTTGCTAGCACTGGCGAGGCCCACGGCGGCGATGCCTTCACCCAGCTGCGCGCGGCTCAGCTCGCCCGGCTCGGCCAGGCAATGCCAGAACAGCGCGGCCAATTCGGCCAGCCGCAGTTGCCCCGCCCCGGCGCGTTCAACCAGCGCGAACAACGGCCCAAGCTCTTCCTCGGCAGCGACCAGCGCGCTGAAACTGGGGCGCAGCAGGCACGGAGTGCCGCCCACCATGATCGCAGTTTCACCGCGCAGCGCGTTCGCAGACCGGCTCATACCGGCTCCACCGCGCCTGAGCTTTCCAGCGCGAGCGTGTAATTGCGTTCGCCATTGAAATCGCCGGCATAGTCCAGCTTCTGCACCAGAAACCGCCCACGCAGCTTTTCGCCGTCTTCGAAGCTCAACTCATAATCGTCGAGCGTTCCGGCCATGGCGTTGGCGCGCACCCGCGCTTCGGCAGCGCTGCCCAGGAAAATCCCCGCCGCGCTGACCGAAACCGAGCGCACCCCCGCGCCCGACAACAACTCGCGCCAGCCGCCGCTGTCCTTGGAGGTGATCACCACGGTATCGCCGCTGATCGACAGCTGCGTGGTGCGGAGCCCGGCGACGGTCTGATACACGGGGGGGCTGGCACCGTTTGCAATCTTGAGCAGAAAGGCACTGCCTTTTTGTGCGGTCATGGGGAGTCTCCTTGGTTGGTTGCGCCCATGACATCCGTCATGGGCTTGCGGCACCGGCCCACAACCCCACCCCGCCACCCAAAGGGTA
>JANORN010000072.1:0-10007 GCA_031415355.1 Novosphingobium sp.
CCGCCCATCGCCGCCGCGCCGATGGCGCCGACGATGGTCTGGCCATTGACCAGCGGATCGATGCCCGAAGTCATCTGCAAGACCGCAACCCGCTGCATCATGCCGGCTCAGCGTCCAAGCAAAGAGTCCAGTTTTCCCGCGCGGTCGAGCGCGTGCAGATCATCGCTGCCACCCACCACTTGCCCGCCGATCAGGATCTGCGGCACGGTCTGCGCGCCGGGCACGCGGTCCTGCATTTCCGCGCGCTTGGGCCCGCCCAGGGTAATGTCGTATTCGTCATAGACTGCACCCTTGGCATCGAGCAGCGCCTTGGCGCGGACGCAATAGGGGCAGCCCCACTTGGTATAGATTTCAACTTTGGGCGTAGTCATCTGGGGCACCTCTTGAAACAGGCTAGCGCTATCATATCTCAAGCGCGGTGTCATGGCCCACTCTGCCAATCTGGAGAGGGGGACACGGCACCGCCATGGAGCGCCTTTCAGGGCTCCACCAACCGTAAATTGCTCACATGAGGATTTGTGCCATGAACCGTTTCGATTTTACCCCCTATCGCCGTTCCATGGTCGGGTTTGACCGGCTATTTGACCTGCTGGAAAACCAGTCACGCGCCGGATCGGGCGATAATTACCCCCCGTTCAACATCGAACGCCGCGGGGAAGACATCTACCGGATCACGCTCGCCGTCGCCGGGTTCAAGCCTGCCGATATTGAGATTACCGCGCAGCAGAACCTGCTGGTGGTCCACGGCAAGAAGGGCGACGATGCCAGCAACGCGCAGTTCCTGCATGTCGGGATCGCGCAGCGCGGGTTTGAGCGCCGGTTTGAACTGGCCGACTATGTTCGCGTCGATGCCGCCAATCTGGAAGACGGCTTGCTGGTGATCGATCTGGTGCGCGAAGTGCCCGAAGCGATGAAGCCCAAGTCGATCCCGGTCGGCACGCAGCGCACGTTGGCGGTGATCGAGCCCGTGCAGACCAAGGACAGCGCCGCCGCCTGACGGGCGTGTCCGGCGATGAAACAGTTGGGGGTGAGGTATTGCTACCTCACCCCCGCGGCGCTTGCACGCCGCCAAGCCAGCCCGTGAACGTCCGGGTCGCAAAAGACGATCAGAGCTGGCGAGCTTGATCTGGTTGGTTCGGAGAACATATCATCCCCGCCGCGATGTTCGACCATGACAGAAAGGCTGAAAAGATATCGCAAAGAGACATGGTTGGTTTTGCATTAGCGAGCGCACAAGTAGGCCGCAGCACTCCAGCCGCCCTGGCCAATTGCAGCGCCATTTCCGCACGTCTGATGGGCACTTGCCCAGTCTCCTTAAGGTTCGATCTACGGCGCGACCCGTGTCGAACGAAGCCGCCTACGCGCTTCGAGCGGTGCGCTAGGATATGCCCCTAGCCCGTGGCAAGTGCTTTTCCGCAGGGCACCTGAAATGACGGACGCATACTGCTGAAATTGCAGCAAACTCTCTCCAAAAATTTCTGTGTATGCTTGCGTTAGACCAGCCGCGATTGCTGCAGCGCCGCGCCGATGAACCCGGCGAACAGTGGGTGCGGATCAAACGGGCGGCTTTTCAGCTCAGGATGGAACTGCACCCCTACGAACCAGGGGTGATCGGGCCGCTCGACGATTTCGGGCAGCAGGCCATCGGGTGACATGCCCGAAAACACCAGCCCGCCCTGCTCCAGCGCGTCGCGGTAGGCCGCGTTAACTTCGTAGCGGTGGCGGTGACGTTCGCTGATCGAACTGGCCCCGCCATAGATCGCCGCGACGTGGCTGTTGCCCGCCAGCTTGGCCTCATAGGCCCCCAGCCGCATCGTGCCGCCAAGATCGGTATCGGCGCCGCGCTGCTGCAAGCCTTCGGCGCTCATCCATTCGGTGATGATCCCCACCACCGGTTCGCTGGTCGGCCCGAACTCGGTAGAGCCCGCGCCCGCGATTCCGGCGGTGTTGCGCGCCCCTTCGACGCAGGCCATCTGCATCCCCAGACAGATCCCGAAGAACGGCACCTTGCGTTCGCGCGCGAACCGGACCGAGGCGATCTTGCCTTCAGACCCGCGCACCCCGAACCCGCCGGGGACCAAAATGCCGTGCATCGGCTCCAGTCGGGCGGCGATTTCCTCGTCACCGGCTTCGAACAATTCAGCGTCGAGCCATTTGATGTTGACCTTCACCCGGTGCGCCATGCCACCGTGGACCAGTGCTTCGTTGAGGCTCTTGTAGGCATCCTGCAAGCCGACATATTTGCCAACCACGCCGATGGTCACTTCGCCTTCGGGATGTTGATAGCGTTCGACGATATCGACCCAGCGCGCCAGATCGGGTTCGGGCGCATCGATCCGGAAATGGTGCAGCACTTCGGCGTCGAGACCCTCGGCGTGGTATTGCAACGGCACCGCGTAGATACTGGACGCATCGAGCGCCGGGATCACTGCTTCCTTGCGAACGTTGCAGAACAGCGCGATCTTGGCGCGCTCATTCTCTGGCAAGGGATGTTCGCAGCGGCACAGCAGAATGTCCGGCTGAATCCCCAGCCCGGTCATTTCGCGCACCGAATGTTGCGTCGGCTTGGTCTTCAGCTCGCCCGCCGCGGCAATATAGGGCACCAGCGTGACGTGGACAAAGCAAGTCGTCTCGCGCCCCAATTCATTGCGCAACTGCCGCAGCGCCTCGATGAACGGTAGGCCTTCAATATCGCCGACTGTGCCGCCGATCTCGCACAGTACGAAATCAAGGTCTTCGGTCTCGGTCTTGGCAAAATCTTTGATTGCATCAGTCACGTGCGGGATCACCTGCACCGTGGCACCCAGAAAGTCACCGCGCCGTTCCTTGGCGATGATGTCGCGGTAAACCCGGCCCGAGGTGATATTGTCCGACTGCCGCGCCGAAACGCCGGTGAAGCGTTCGTAATGACCCAGATCAAGGTCAGTTTCGGCCCCGTCGTCGGTCACATAGACTTCGCCGTGCTGATACGGGCTCATCGTGCCAGGATCGACGTTAAGATAGGGATCGAACTTGCGGATGCGGACCTTGAATCCGCGCGCTTGCAGCAGCGCCGCAAGGCTGGCCGCCATCAGACCTTTGCCGAGCGAGGAGACCACGCCGCCGGTGATAAATATGTACCGCGCCATGGGAGTTGAGCCTTAAACAGAGAATGCGATTCTGGGCAAGCCGCTGGCCTGCGAATCCACAGTCGCGTCAGACAAAGTGCTGCATCCGCCCGGACGATGCCGGGCAGGCCGTGCGATTCAGCTTATTGCTTGGCCGGAGCCACTGGCGCAGCAGCACTGCCGCTTGCGACGGGTGGCGTTATGCTGGCGCCCGGAGCCACCACCGGTGCCGCGCCCGGATCAACCGGCGCGGTCTGGACCGGAGCCGCCGCCGGGGCAATCGTGCGGTTCAGCGACGTATCGATCGCGCGTCCAGACCCGGCCCGCACCGCTAACACTGCCAGCACGATTGACAGGGCCACAAACAGCACCGCCAGTACCGCCGTGGCGCGGGTCAGGAAATCGGCGGCACCGCGTGCGGACATCAAGCCGGTGGGGCTGCCGCCCACGCCCAGCCCGCCGCCTTCGGACCGCTGCATCAGGATCACGCCGACCAGCGCGGCGGCCACCAGGGCCTGAACTACCGTGAGGAAAATGAAGATCGACATGACCGTACTCTACAGAAAGGCGGGGCAAACCCGCGAAGGCTTGGCGCGCAGATAGGCGCGCCGGGCCACGAGCGCAAGCGCCCGGGGCTATTTGCTAAGCCTATTCGGCGTCAGTCCCGCCTGCGGCCACGACGATTGCCAGAAAGCTCTCAGCCGAGAGACTCGCCCCGCCGACCAGCGCCCCGCCGACGTCCGCCACCGCGAGCAGTTCGCTGGCGTTACCGGCATTGACCGAACCGCCATAGAGGATCGTCAGCTCGGCCCCGGCCTCCCCAAACAGCGCCAACAGTTGCGCGCGGATTGCAGCGTGCATCGCGGCGACGTCCGCCACTGACGGCACTCGCCCCGTTCCGATTGCCCAGACCGGCTCATAGGCGACTGTGATGCGGGCCGCAGTCTCGTCTCCGCTGGGCAGCGACCCGGTGAGCTGCGCGGCGACCACGCTTTCCGCCGCGCCCGCATCGCGCTGCGCTTCGGTCTCGCCCACGCAAACAATTACTTCCAGCCCGGCGGCGAGTGCAGTTGCAGCTTTCGCCCGTACAATCGCGTCCTGCTCACCATGCAGCGTGCGGCGTTCACTGTGTCCGACGATCACGAACCCGGCCCCGACATCAGCCAGCATCGCTGCGGCGACATCACCGGTGAAGGCCCCGGAAACTTCGGCGTGGCAATCCTGCCCGCCGACCATAGTTTCGCTCACAGCCTCGGTCATCGCCGAAATCAGCGTGAACGGCGGGGCGATGCCAACGCGAACACCGGGATGGCGTGCTGCGCCGCGATCAATCGCGCGCGCCTCAGCCAGAGTGGCGCGGACGCCATTCATTTTCCAGTTCCCGACGATAAAGGGTCGGTTTGCCATGTAAATCTCTCTAATTGTTATGAAACGCCGGAAAACCGGGCTTGGTCGCAGGCCCGGTTAGGCCAGCAGAGGCAGTAATGTCAAAGCCCAAGCGGTGAAATCGCCGATAAAACCGACTGAACCGCACCGCACTTTCCACCTTTCCCCCGCCGCAACATATTGCGGTTGCAGGCCCACCTGCCTAAAGCCCGGCACAGCGCCGCATGGCCAATCTAGATTGCAGGACCCCTAGCCCATGATCCACTTTTTCCGCCGGATGTTTGCATCAAAGCTTGGCCTCGCGATCACCTTTGGCTTCGTAGCTTTAATCGCAGTGGCCTTTGCCACCGGCGATGTCGCCTCCAGCGGCAGTTTTGGCGGAGTGGCCGGGGGTGACCGGGTAGCGACTGTGGGCGGGCGCAGCATCAGCACCGCCGAGCTATCGCGCCGGGTGTCCAGTTCGGTCGATGCGATGCGCCAGGAAAACCCGCAGCTGACGATGAAGGCATTTCTGGCTGACAAGGGCCTCGAAGGTGTGCTGACCGATCTGATCAACCGGGTCACGCTGCGCCAGTGGGGCAGCGAGAACGGTTTTGCCCCCAGCGACCGGCTGATCGACAGCGAACTCGCCCAGATCGCGGCGTTCAAGGGCGCGGATGGCAAGTTCAGCCCCGAAGCGTTCCGCCAGCTGATCGCCCAGCGCGGCCTGACCGAAGCTTCGGCGCGCGAAGAACTGGCGCAAGGGCTGAGCGCGCGGTTGCTGTTAACCCCGGCGGACATGGCCGCCAGCCTGCCCGCCACGGCGACCTTGCGCTATGCCAGCGTCCTGACCGAGCGGCGCACCGGCGCGATCGCCCTGCTGCCTTCCGCCGCCTTCGTTCCGACGACCGCCCCGAGCGACAAGGAAGTGACCGACTGGTACAATTCTAAGCGCGCCGACTACTTGCGCCCCGAACGGCGCACGATCCGTTATGCAACTTTCACCGATGCTGCACTGGGCACCGTCGCCGCGCCGACTGACAAGGACGTGCAGGATCGCTACAACGCCTCCGCCGAGCAGTACGCTGCATCGGAAAAGCGCAAGCTGACGCAGCTGGTGCTGCCAACCGAAGCCGCTGCCAAGGCAGTGCTGGCCGAGCTCAAGGGCGGCAAGTCGCTCGAAGCCGTCGCCAGCGCCAAGGGGCTTTCCGCCGCGCCGCTGGGCAGCCTCAGCAAGCCGCAACTGTCGGGTCAAGCCAGCGCGGCAGTCGCCGATGCCACCTTCGCCGCCGCGCGCGGGAGCATCGCGGGACCGGCCAAGAGCGGGCTCGGCTGGCACCTGATGCGGGTCGATGCGGTTGAAGGCACTCCCGCCCGGTCACTGGAGCAAGTGCGCGGCGAAATCGTCAAGCAGCTGAGCGAGACAAAGCGGCGCGAGGCGCTGACCAATTTTTCCGCCGAGATCGAGGACGAATTCGATAACGGCGCGGCGCTGGGCGATGTTGCGAAGAAGCTGGGCCTGACGCTGTCCTCCACCGAACCACTGCTGGCCAGCGGTGCAGTTTACGGCAAGGATGGCGCCGCTGCACCACAAGTGCTGGCCCCGGTCCTCGCCACGGCGTTCGCGATGGAAGGCGAAGGCCAGCCGCAGATCGCGGAGATCGAACCCGGCAAGACCTTCATGGTCTATGATGTCGGTGCGCTGGTGGAAGCCGCCCCCGCGCCGCTGGCTGAAATTCGCGCCACGCTGATCCAGGACATCCAGCTGTCAAAGGGCGCAGTCGCGGCCAAGGCGGCAGCACAGAAGCTGGAAGCCGCCTTGAAGACGGGCATGGATATGGGCCTCGCGATGGCCACGCTGGGCGCGACCCTGCCCCCGGTCGACCGCGTCGAGATGGGCCGCGAGGAACTGCAACGCTATGGCCAGCGCGTGCCACCGCCGTTGCAGGTGCTGTTCGGCATGGGCAAGGGCACGATCAAGCTGATGGGCGCGCCGCGCAATCGCGGCTGGTACGTGCTGCAACTGGACAGCGTAACCCCCGGCAAGGTTGACGCCGCCGATCCGCGCCTGGCCGGGTTGCAGCGCGAATTGTCAACTGGTGTGGGCCGCGAATATTCGGACCAGTTGATCGCCGCGATGGCCGCCGAAATTGGCGTGGAACGCAACGAAGCCGGGATCCAAGCGGTGCGCGCCAGTCTGACCGGCGGCAACTGAACCCAGCCATGATCAGCCGGTCCGGTCTGGAAAACTGCGCTGGCGCACAGGCCGCGTTGCAGGCGGCCCAACCTGCGCTGATCTGGCGCACGATCATCGCCGATACCGAAACCCCGGTTGGCGCAGCCGCGAAACTGATCGTGCCGGAACGCGGTGATTTCCTGCTGGAATCGGTGCAAGGCGGCGAAGTGCGCGGGCGCTACAGCCTGCTCGGGCTTGATCCCGATCTGGTGTTCCGCGCGGATGGCGCGGCCTGCGAAGTCAACCGCCACTGGGCGCATGATCGCAGCGCCTTTGCCCCGCTGCCCGGCGACAGCTTGCAAGAATTGCGCGCATTGGTCGCAAGCTGCCGGATTGATGTGCCCGCTGCGTTGCCGCCGGTGCTGGCCTGCCTGGTCGGCTATTTTGGTTATGAAACCATCGGCCTGGTCGAACAACTGCCGCGCCCGCCGCAAAGCGACCTCGCCCTGCCCGACATGCTGTTCGTGCGCCCGCGCCTGATCCTGGTATTCGACCGGCTGAGCGACGCGTTGTATTGCGTCGCCCCGGTCTGGCCTGATGGTGGCGAGTCCGCGCGGCTGATCGATGCAGCGGCGGAACGGATCGATGAAGCGCTGCGCCAACTGGCCAGCTCAGCCCCGCCAGCACAGCCAGCCGCGCAACTGCCCGAACCCGTGCTGACCCCCCGGCTCGCCCCAGGCGCATATGCGCAGATGGTCGCGCGGGCGAAGGATTACATTGTCGCGGGCGATATCTTTCAAGTGGTGCTGGCCCAGCGGTTCACCTGCGCCTTCACCCTGCCGCCGTTCGCGCTGTACCGTGCGCTGCGGCGGATCAATCCCTCGCCATTCCTGTATTATCTGGACCTGCCCGGCTTTGCGCTGATCGGCTCCAGCCCTGAAATTCTGGTGCGGGTGCGCGATGGCGAGGTTACCATCCGCCCGATCGCCGGAACAAGGCCGCGCGGGCTCACGCCCGATGAAGACCGCGCCAACGAAGTCAGCCTGCTGGCCGATCCAAAGGAACGTGCCGAGCATCTGATGCTACTCGATCTGGGCCGCAACGATGTGGGCCGGGTGGCGCAGGCGGGCACGGTCGAGGTAACCGAAAGCTACACCGTCGAACGTTACAGCCACGTGATGCACATCGTCTCCAACGTAGTGGGCAAGCTCGACGCTGCGCAGCATGACCCGCTCGACGCGGTGTTCGCAGGCTTTCCCGCTGGCACCGTCAGCGGCGCGCCTAAAGTGCGCGCCTGCGAAATCATCGCCGAACTGGAAACCGAAACGCGCGGAGCCTACGCAGGCAGCGTCGGCTACTTCAGTCCCGACGGCAATCTGGACACCTGCATCGTGCTGCGCACCGGCGTAGTCAAAGACGGCGTGCTGCATGTGCAAGCCGGCGCAGGGATCGTCGCTGACAGCGACCCGGCCTATGAACAACGCGAGTGTGAAGCCAAAGCGGGGGCGCTGATCGCAGCGGCACGCGAAGCGGTTCGGGTGGCGGGTGAGGCCGGGTTTGGGCAGTGACGCTTTGCATCCTCAGCGATTTGATGCATAGTCCGGACGGAGCATTTTTATGAAACATGATAAAATTGAGCTTCCGCCTGAGCAACAGGCAATGCGACCAAGCAAAGGCCCTGGTGCCTTCGTGCTGTGGCTGGTGTCACTAGCCTTGTTTCAGCCGATAGGGTTTGCAGTAATTTGTGGCTTCATCGCGGCTATGGTGGTGCCGACTGCCCCGGGCTTTGGCAGTGGTATGATTATTGGCGTAGTAGTTGCCATGTGGTTGGGGGGCAAATTCGATGGATTTCTTCAATCATCTGAAACCGAGTAATTTCGGAGCCAAGAGTGCTGCCGATACCGGAGTGTTCATTTTCGGTGCCGCGATCGGCGGCATGGCCGATGCAGTAATCAACTTTGCCGGTTTTGCTGAGCCAATGGTCGTTGCAGGGTTCACCGGTTCATTGGCCTTGGGCGCAAAGCAATTGCTGTGGGATGCATGGCTGAAGCCGCGCGGGGAACCATCCGAACGAGATTTGGCGTTGGACGAGATTTCGTTCGAGATCACCTTGCTGGACCGCAATGCCAGTCAAAAAGATCGGGAGCGCCGCGCCGAATTTCTGGAAATGGCGCGCGAGTCCAATCTCGATGCAGACGCACTGCGGCGCTTGTGGCAGGTCACGCGGTAATGGCTATCCTTATCAGATTGGCTCAGGTTGCTGATTTCATGCGCTTGGAATTTTAAGCAAACGGATTGACCACCAGCACGCCGTTCCATTCGAACCCGTGCTGCATATCCTCGGAATAGAGCACCTCGCAACCAGCCTGCGCTGCGGCGGCGAGGATGATGGCGTCGTAGGTTTGCAGGCCGTGGTCGGCGGCAAGCTGGAAAGCCTCGCTCAAAACGCTGTGGTTTGTCGGCAAGCAATCGCCCAGCGCCAGATACTTGTTCACCCGCGCCGAGACAGTTTTCAAATCCTGTCCGGAACGGCGCATCAGGACGTGCCGTAGCTCGGCTAGCGTTTGCGCCGCGATCCGTAGTAAACCCGACTGGGTCAGGTCTGCAACCAGCGCATTTGCCGCTGCGATTTTGGGTTCGTCAGCTTCTACACGGCGCAATCCCGCTGCGTAGGCGAGGATGTTGGTGTCTACTGCCGCCCCAGACAAGACTTACCAGTTCCTGTCATAGAGGTCGTCGCGCGTCCAAGGCCCGATCGTAATATGCGGCTGCTCGGCCCAGTCTTTCTGCAACGCCGCCAAGGCCGCCAAGCGCTTTTCACGGTCCGCGACTGCGTCTTTCGAAGGCGTAATGTCCGCAATGGGATTACCATGCGACGTAACTGTTACCCGCTTGCCAAGACTGACTTCGCGGAGCAGTTTGGCAAAATTGCGATTGGCTTCGGTCGCCGAAACGGTGATGTGCATATTCATAGCCCCTGTAGTAATAGTGAATTTCACTACTTTTGCAAGCTGGTCCTACCCTGCGCCCTCCGCTAGAGTGCCGCCATGCGCAAACTCCTCCTCATCTTCCTTGCCCTGATCGCCGCCCCTGCTGCTGCCGAGGACTGGTCCAAACGCGCCAGTGAACGCGACGTTACCCTGCCCGGTTTCCGCTTCGGCACCGGCGAGACGATGGACCTGCGGATGCACGTCACCACGCTGGGCACGCCGCGCCGGAATGCGGCGGGGCAGATCGACAATGCGGTGATGGTGCTGCACGGCACCGGCGGCAGCGGCAAGCAGTTCTTCCGTCCGCAATTCGCCGACGAGCTCTATGGCCCCGGCCAGCCGTTTGACATCACGCGGTACTACGTGATC
>JANORN010000073.1:0-11108 GCA_031415355.1 Novosphingobium sp.
CAGGAACTTCATCGCTGGCCAAACTGGCGACGCATTTCCAGCGGATTTCCACGCCCGCAAACAGATAGGCCTTGGACCGGACCAGTTTGAACAACCGCGCGGGCTTGAACTTCGCGTCCTCGCCGAAAATCTCCAGATCGGGGACAAAGGTAACGCTGGTGCCGCGCCGGTTGGGGGTGCCGCCCAGCGAGAGTAGCTTGGTGATCGGCGCGCCGCGCGAAAATTCCTGCGCGTAGAGCTCCTTGTTGCGGGCCACTTCGATCCGGGTCAGGCTGGACAGCGCGTTGACCACTGAAACGCCGACCCCGTGCAAGCCGCCGCTGGTGGCATAGGCCTTGCCGGAAAACTTGCCGCCCGAATGCAGCGTGGTCAGGATCACCTCCAGCGCGGATTTACCCGGATACTTGGGATGCTCGTCCACCGGAATGCCGCGGCCATTGTCGGTGATGGTCAGGCGGTTGCCTTCCTCCAGCAGCACCTCGATCCGGTTGGCGTGGCCCGCGACCGCCTCGTCCATCGCGTTATCAAGCACTTCGGCGGCGAGGTGGTGCAGCGCGCGCTCGTCGATCCCGCCGATATACATGCCGGGGCGGCGGCGGACGGGTTCCAGCCCTTCCAGCACCTCGATCGCGGAACCATCATAGCTTTCGCCTCCGGCAGAGGGCAGTTTGTCAAAGAGATCATCGGCCATGGGCGCGGCTATAGGCTGCGGCGGATTCTGCGTGCAAGGCGGAGCAGGCGGTTATCCTCTCCCATCCTCCCCGGCCGGGGAGGGGATCCATCCTGAACTTGTTTCAGGATGGGGGAGGGGCATAAGCCGGTACTCCTGCCTCAGACGGGATAACTCAGCGCGCTTGCCTTAGAGGTCGGGAGCACCGGCCTGTGCCGCTCCACCCCCGCCTGCGGCGGCGGTCCCCCTCTCCCACAGGAGAGGATTAATCCTGGAACTTGGTGGGGGCGGGGCTGACAATCGTGACCCCGCCAGCGCGGACCTCGCGCACTTCCAGCGCGCGCTCCAGCATTCCGGTGTTGTTGAACCGGAAGGGACCGTCCAGCCCCAAGAAACCTCCGCTGTCGTTCAGCTTGCTGACTGGAAACACCGTGCCTGGCCGCCAATCGCGCGCGACCCGGATGGTCAGCAGCACCGAATCGTAGCCCAGGGTCGAGGCCCGGAACGGCCGCAGACCAAAGCGGTTGGTATAGCTGTCAGCGAATTGCCGGAAGCGGGCATCAGATACCGCCGCGTACCAGGCACCGCGCAGTGCCGGGGTTGATCCGATCACGCTTTCACCGCTCCACGAATCCGGGCCGAGGATCCGCGGCACAGCGGCCCCCGCCGCCTTCAGGTTCGGCGCAGCCAAAGCAGCGAACCGCGCATCGTCGGCAATCAGGACCGCATCGATCCCGCCGCGCGCCCGCAACCGCCGGGCCGCGCTGATCACCGAGGTGTTGGAGCGGGCATAGCTTTCGCTGGCGACCAGCGTGCCGCCCGCCAGCCGCACGGCCTCAGCATAGGCGGCGGTGGTGCGCTGCCCGAAATCGTCCTGCGGCGCGAGCACGGCGAACCGCCGTACGCCCCGGCTGAAGGCGTATTGCACGGTCCGCCCGATGGCATTGCCGGGCACCGTGCCCAGCAGGAACACGTCACGCGCGGCCAGTGCCTGATCGTTGGTATAAGTGATCAGCGGAACCTTGGCCGCCCGCGCGATCGTGGCGACAGCAGCAACTTCGCCGCCTTGCAGTGGCCCCAGAATCAGCTTGTTGCCGTCCGAAACCGCCTGATTTGCCGCCAGCGACACCCCTTGCGCAGTGTCATAGGTGGTGATCCGCATATTCTGGGCGTTGGTATCGAGGAGGGCCATGGTTGTGGCGTTGGCGATCGACTGGCCGACATTGGCGGAGGTGCCGGACAGCGGCACAAGCAACGCAACGCGGTGGCGCTGCTGATCGGCCGGCAAGGTGCTGGTTGGGGGGGCGCTGGGTTCGGGTACCGGTTCGGGCGAGCCCTTGGGAATGACCTTGCACCCGGCAAGCAGCACGGCGGTACCAAGCAGCATTACGCCACGCCGCCCAAACAGACCCGTCTTCATCCTTGTCGCTCCCCGTCAGGCAGTCCATGCTAAGCGGACATGGACAAACCACTTTCACCCGGACTCTACATAGTTGCCACGCCAATTGGCAATCGAGGCGATATCACACTGCGTGCCATCACGACACTGCGTGGCGTGGCTGCGGTAGCCTGCGAAGATACCCGCGTCACCGGCAAGCTGCTCCACCATCTGGAGATCAAGACGCGGATGATCCGCTATGATGATCATGCCAGCGATCAGACCCGCGACTATCTGCTGGCGCTGGCGGCGCAACATCCAGTGGCGCTGGTCAGCGATGCCGGCACGCCGCTGATCTCTGATCCGGGCTACAGGCTGGTGCGCGCGGCGCGGGATGCCGGAATAGCCGTGACCAGTCTGCCCGGGGCGAGCGCGGCGATCATGGCGCTGACGCTGTCCGGCTTGCCCAGCGACCGGTTTCTGTTCGCCGGTTTCCTGCCCGCAAAGGACAAAGCGCGGCGGGATGCACTGCGCGATGTGGCGGCAGTTCCGGCCACGCTGGTGTTCTATGAAACCGCCCCGCGACTTTGTGCGGCCTTGGCTGCAATCGGCGAAGAGCTGCCAAATCGCGAGATTGCCGTCGCACGCGAATTGACCAAGCTGTTCGAAGAATGCCGCACTGGCACCTGCGCCGAACTGATTGCGCATTACACTGCCCACCCGCCCAAGGGGGAGATCGTCCTGCTGATCGGCCCGCCGGGTGAAGCCGCGCCGGAAAGCTATGATATTGATGCTCTGCTGCTCGCGGAACTCGCAACATCCAAGCCATCGCAAGCCGCTGGCGCGGTATCCAAGGCGACCGGGCAAGACCGCAAGCTGCTGTATGCCCGCGCGCTCGAACTGAAATGAGCGACCGCGCCCAGCGCGAGGCCCAAGGGCGGCGCGGCGAGCGACTGGCGGCGTGGTATCTGCGGCTGACCGGCTGGCACGTGCTGGGCCAGCGGATCAAGACGCCGCGCGGAGAAATCGATCTGATCGCACGCCGGGGCGGGGTGGTGGCGTTTGTCGAGGTAAAATGGCGGCGCCGCGCGGCCGAGCTGGACCAGGCGATTGATCCCTACCGTCTGCGCCGGGTCAGCGCGGCGGCTGCGGCGGTGGCGCATCGTTATGTACGCACCGGCGATGATCAACGGATCGACGTATTGCTGCTCGCGCCGGGGTGCTGGCCACGGCGGATTGCGAATGCGGGATTAAGCTAGCGCCATCTCTGCATAGGCAAGTGGTCGCACCGGATTACCATTGTCTGGCAATCCGGCGCGTGGCGTGAAGCAGAAAATCAATGGCCCTTGGGCTTGGGCGCTTCGTCGTGGTGTTCGTCTTTTTTGCCGTCATGATGGCCATCGTCATGATGATCGCCGTCCTTGTGGGCATCGTCCTTGTGCTCACCATCTTTATGCGCGCCATCGGGCGCGACCGGATGCTCAGCGGGCGGGGTGGCGCCGGCGGGGATAGCCCAAGCCCCAAGTGCAAGAGCGGCGGCAAGGGCAGGGATCAGTTTCTTCATGCGGGTCGGTTCCTTTGGCTGCGGGCCGCTGACGGGTGGTTCCGCTGGGCGACAACGGGAAACTATTCGCACCACTGCCAATTTGCGCTTAAGCGGCCACTCAGCAAATCCCACTAAGGCCAGTTATCATGAGCTTACGCATTGCGGTGCAGATGGACCCGCTTGAAACCATCAAGATTGGCGGCGATTCCAGCTTTGCCTTGATGGAAACCGCGCAAGCGCGCGGGCACAGCCTGTATCACTATGACGTCAAGACGCTGGCGCTGGACGAAGGCCGCCTGACTGCCTGGGCCGCGCCAGTCGCGGTGCAGCGCGTTGAAGGCAATCACTACACCGCCGACGCGCGCCGCAAGATCGATCTGGTCGCCGATGTGGATGTGGTCCTGCTGCGGCAGGATCCCCCGTTTGATCTGAGCTATATCACCGCCACCCACCTGCTAGAACGGCTGGCGGGGCAGACGCTGGTGGTCAATGACCCCGCCAGCGTGCGCAATGCCCCCGAAAAGATGTTCGTGTTGAATTACCGGCAGTACATGCCGCCGACCCTGATCTCGCGCCGGATTGAGGATATCCGCGAATTTCAGCACAAGTTGGTGGCGCAGGGCTGGTCAGGTGAACTGGTGATGAAGCCACTGCACGGCAACGGCGGTAAGGCCGTGGTCCGCATTCCCGCCGACGGCAGCAATCTCAGCGCGCTGCTGGAACTGTTCGACGCCCAGTGGGTTGAACCGCACATGATCCAGCCGTTCCTGCCCGATATTGCCCAAGGGGACAAACGCATCGTCCTGGTCGACGGCGAAGTGGCCGGGGCGATCAACCGGCGGCCCGGCGCGGGCGAGTTCCGCTCCAACCTGGCCGCAGGTGGCTCGGCCGAAGCAACCACGCTCAGTCCGCGTGAGGAAGAAATCTGCGCCGTAATGGGGGCAGAGTTGAAAGCGCGCGGGCTGGTGTTTGTCGGGATTGACGTGATCGGTGGCAAGTGGCTGACCGAAATCAACGTCACCTCGCCCACCGGGATCATGGCGATTGACCGGTTCAACGGCACCAACACTCCCAGCCTGATCTGGGATGCGATTGAGCGCCGCCAGGGGAGCGGCGCAAGCCGGTAAGCACCCCATGCACGAATGGATCCTCCGCCTGATCGAACAGGGCGGGTACTGGGGCATCGCCCTGCTGATGTTCCTGGAAAACGTGTTCCCGCCGATCCCCAGCGAGGTGATCATGGGACTGGGCGGGATCGCGGTGGCGCGCGGTACGCTGGAATTCTGGCCGTTGCTGGCGGTGGGCACGGCGGGATCGACGCTGGGCAACTATGTGTGGTTCCTGATCGGCGACCGGCTGGGCATCCAGCGCTTGCGACCGTTCGTGGACCGCTGGGGCCGCTGGCTGACGCTGGAATGGCAGGACGTGGAAACCGCCACCGCGTTCTTCCGCCGCCACGGGCAATGGGTAGTCTTTGCGCTGCGCTTCTCCCCGCTGCTCCGCACCATCATCTCGCTCCCCGCCGGCCTCACGCACATGAGCCACACGCGGTTCCTGATCTTCACTTTCGCCGGTGCGGGCATCTGGAACACCGTGCTGATCCTGGGCGGGCAATGGCTGGCGAAATACGAAGCGTGGCTGGAACCGATTGTGATCGGCACCATGGCACTGGCAGTGGCAGGCTATGTGTGGCGCGTGTTGACGTGGAGACCGCGCGGGTAGGCGAATGGAACTCACTTTTACAAGGTTGGAACAAAATCTTGTTCGCATGGATAGCTTGCCAAATTTTGCCATCCTGGGTACAAATCGCTTATGACAACCATGAACATCTCGCTCCCCGACACGCTCAAGTCGTTCGTTGATGTTCAGGTCAACACTCGGGGCTATGGCACCAGCAGCGAGTACGTCCGCGAATTGATCCGCAAGGATCAGGACGTTCAGCGGCTGCGGGCCATGTTGCTTGAAGGTGCCAACTCGGCACCAACCATTCCGGTTGACGCCAGCTATTTCAAGGGTCTGCGCGACCGGGTGAAGCGCGCCGCAGCGTGAACGCCAAAGCGGTAATTCCGCGCCAGCAGGCGGTGGACGACGTAAACGAAGCAATCGAGTATTATCTGGCCCAGGCTGGCGCTGACGTAGCGAACGGCTTCATCGACGCGCTTGAACGGGCCTATGCCCTCATCGCCGAATCCGCTCCGGCAGGATCGCCAAGATGGGCACACGAACTCAACTTGCCGGGATTGCGAAGCTGGCCGCTGAAGCGGTTTCCGTGGCTGGTGTTCTATCTTGAGCTTGAAGACCGGATCGACGTCTGGCGTGTGCTGAATGCCAAACGCGATATCCCCGCGTGGCTCGTCCAGCCAGATTTTGAGGACTGACGCGTTTCAATCCCGCTCCCTCGGATGCGCATTCCTATAAACATCCAGCAGTACCGCCGCATCAACTTTGGTATAGATCTGCGTTGATCCCAAACTCGCGTGGCCCAACAACTCTTGCAATGAGCGCAAGTCGGCCCCGGCGCTGAGCAGGTGGGTGGCAAAGCTGTGACGCAAAGCGTGCGGCGTGGCGCTGGAGGGGAGGCCGAGGGCGATCCGCGCGCGGGCCATCGCTTTCTGGACCATCCCGGGGGATAGCGCGCCGCCTTTTGCGCCGCGAAACAGGGGGTTACCAGCGACGAGCGGCCAGGGGCATTTGGCGGTATAGTCCGCCACGGCTTCGCGCAGCAGCGGCAGCACCGGGACCACGCGCTGCTTGCCGCCTTTGCCAGTCACGGTCAGCACTTCGCCCAGTGGCAGCGCGCCGGCGGTGAGCGAGAGCGCCTCGGCAATCCGCAGCCCCGCGCCGTAGAGCAGGAGCAGCACCGCCCGGTCGCGTGCGCCGATCCAGGGCGCGGCGGCATCCTCTTCCACCGCGACGGCCAGGTTCACCGCTTCATCGGGCGTCACCGGACGCGGCAGGCCCTTTTTGATTCGGGGGCCGCGCATCCGCGGCGGGGCGGGGTCAGGCAACCCGGCCTGCTCGCGCGCGAAGCGGATGAACGCCTTGAGTGCGGACAGCTCGCGCGCGGCGGAGGCGTTGGTCAGGCCCTCGGCCCGGCGCCGCGCCAATTGCGTGCGCAAAGCCGATGCATCGAGCCGGGCCAGCTCAGGCCAGCTTGCCGCGTCGCTGTGATCCAGCAATCGCGCGGCGGTGGCGACATAAGCGCGGACGGTGTGCGGCGAGCGGCGGCGGTTTAGGGCGAGGTAATCGTGCCAGGTTTGGAGGAGCGCGGGGCGGGTCAAGCCGCCACCAATCCCGCCGGAACCAATTCAGCTAGCAACCCATCGAGCAGCGGCATCCCCATCGCCGTCACTCCGATCTGCGCGCCATCACGCCAGGCCAGGCCTTGGGCGATGTAGAACTCCAGCTTGCCCGGCTCGCACAGTTCCGCCTCGGTCAGCCCGAACCGCCCGGCCAAAGCGCCCAGCGGCACACCTTCGGTCAGCCGCAGCCCCATCAGCATGGCCTCGCTGGCCTGTTCACGCTGGCCAAGCACGCGCTCTTCAACAATTCCGTGACCAGCCGCAGCCACCGCTTCCAGCCAATTCTCCGGCTTTCGGTGCCGCACAGTGGCGAGGCCCCCGCGCCGTCCATGCGCGCCGGGGCCGATCCCGACCGAATCCTGATAACGCCAATAGGTCAGGTTGTGGCGACTTTCCTCGCCTGGCCGAGCATGATTGCTGATTTCGTAGGCGGGCATGCCCGCAGCTTCGGTCAGTTCGCGGGTGAGGGCGAACATATCGGCGCAGGCATCCTCGTCCAGCGGGATGAACTCGCCCTTGCGAACCATCGTTTCAAACCGAGTGCCCGGCTCGATGGTCAATTGGTACAGCGAGAGGTGGCTGGTGCCAAACCCAAGTGCTCGGTTCAGCTCTGCGTGCCATGCTGCCAGCGACTGACCGGGCCGCGCATAGATTAGGTCAATCGACACCCGGTCAAACACCGCTTGCGCCGTCTCGACGGCCTTGAGCGCTTCGCTGCTGTTATGGAGCCTACCCAAAAATTTGAGCGTCTGATCGTCCAGCGCCTGCACCCCCAGCGACGCCCGGTTGACCCCGGCCAGCGCCAGATCGCGGTAGTTTGCGGCCTCAACCGACGAAGGATTGCCCTCCAGCGTGATCTCGATCCCCGGCGCAAAGCCCCACAAGGCCTCGGCCTCGGTCAGCAGCCGCGCGACCAGCGCGGGCGGCATCAGCGATGGCGTGCCGCCGCCGAAGAACACGCTGTCCAGCCGCTCGCCGCCCGCCAGTTCTGCCTCATGCCGCAGATCCGCCAGCAGCGCTGTTTCCCACTGCGAAACCTCAACCTGTTCACGGACATGGCTGTTGAAATCGCAGTAGGGACACTTCGCGAGACAGAACGGCCAGTGGATATATAAAGCTCGTGCCATTGGATTGATTTATAACGCGAAGATGCGAAGACGCAAAGAGGTTGTGCCAGCGGCGAAGCTGCTTTCGATCCGGACCTCCGCGTTTGGCGCAATCAAAGTTATAAGGAGCCTTTGGCCCCAAAACAACTTCTTGGCGTCTTCGCGTCTTTGCGTGAGATTAACCTTCACTGCCAAACTGCTCCGCGACCAGCTTGGCAAACGCTGCCGCGCGGTGGCTGATCTTGTGCTTTTCTGCGGGATCATGTTCGGCAAATGTCCGGCTCTCTCCGAGCGGCACGAACACCGGATCATAGCCGAACCCCAGAGTCCCGCGCGGCGGCCAGGTCAGGTCGCCTTCGACGCGACCTTCGTAGACTGCCTGCTCGCCATCGGGCCAAGCCAAAGCCAGGACACAGGCGAAATGGCTGCTGCGGTCAACACTTGGCCCAAGTTGCTGAAGCATCCCCTCCACCTTGCCCATCGCCATGTACCAGTCGCGGCCGCCTTTGGGTCCGTTGGGCGCGTCTTCGAACCATTGCCGTTCGGCCCAGTCGGCGGTGTAGACCCCCGGTCGACCATCCAGCGCGGACACGCACAGCCCGCTGTCATCCGATAAAGCGGGCAGGCCCGAAGCCTCCGCCGCCGCCCGCGCCTTGATCAGCGCGTTCTCCGCAAAAGTCTTTCCGGTTTCCATCGGTTCGGGCAGGCCAAGGGATCCAGCGGAGATGCAGTTCAGCCCGTAAGGCGCCAGCAAGGCCGCGATTTCCTTGAGCTTGCCCGCGTTGTGCGTGGCGATGACCAGTGTTTCAGAGCCCAAGCGACGCATGTTAGATCCTTCCCGTTTTCACGAAGTGCAAATGGGGAGGTGGCAGCGCGTAGCGCTGACGGAGGGGTATTGCGGCGAAGAAAGAACCCATCCGTCTGGCCCTTGCGGGCCACCCACCTTCCCGTTTGTGACATGCGTCAAAAACGGGAAGGATCGAGGTAAAGTTCACTTGCTGACCGCCGCGTCCTGCGCCGCGAAAATCCGGTCGCAACCGATCCGGGCGAGGCGGAGCAGGCGCAGCAGGGCTTCCTCGTCATAGGTCGCGCCTTCGGCGGTGGCTTGGACTTCGGCGATGTGGCCGCCCTCGATCAGCACGAAATTGGCATCGGCATCGGCGTTGCTGTCTTCGATGTAGTCCAGATCGAGCACGGGGTTGCCTTGATAAATCCCGCAAGAGACCGCCGCGACCTTGCGGGTCAGCGGGTCTTCGGTGATCGCGCCGGACTTGAGCAGACCATTGGTCGCCAGCTTGAGCGCCACCCACGCGCCCGAGATCGCCGCAGTCCGCGTGCCGCCATCGGCCTGGATCACATCGCAATCGAGCGTGATCTGACGCTCGCCGAGCTTCTTCAGATCAGTCACAGCACGCAAAGACCGTCCGATAAGCCGCTGAATTTCCTGAGTCCTTCCAGACTGTTTACCTTTGGCGGCTTCGCGCTGACCGCGCGTGTGCGTGGCGCGGGGCAGCATTGAATATTCCGCAGTGACCCAGCCTTCGCCCTTGCCGCGCAGCCATGGCGGCAGGCGCTCTTCTACCGAAGCCGTCACCAGCACCTTGGTATTGCCAAACGCCACCAGCACCGATCCTTCGGCGTGGATGGTGAAATTGGTTTCAAAAGACAAAGCGCGCATTTCATCAGGCGCGCGGCCGGAAGGTCGCATGGGAGTTCCTTTGCAAATTTTATCGCCCGTTAGGCGCATTGGGCTTGAGCCTGCAAGTCTGCACCCTAAGTTGCCCCCGTGAACAGCCCGCCCATCACCGAACTGACGCTGCGCGCCCGCGAGATTTTTCGGCTGGTGGTGGAAGGCTATATCGCCTCGGGCCAGCCGGTTGGATCGAAGACGCTGGCCGGACCCGGCGGGGTGAACTTGTCCTCGGCCTCGATCCGGTCGGTGTTGCACGAGCTGGAATCGCTGGGTCTTCTGGCTGCGCCGCATACGAGCGCGGGGCGGCTGCCGACTGAGCAAGGCCTGCGGCTGTTTGTGGACGGGATGATGCAGGTGGCCGAACCGACCGCAGATGAACGCGCGGCGATTGAGCGGCGCGTCGCGCAGCCCGGGCCGATCGAAGCAGCGCTCGCAGCCACTTCCGCAGTATTATCTGACCTGTCATCCTGCGCGGGCGTGGTGCTGGTGCCCCGGCGCGAGGCGCGGTTGCAGCATTTGCAGCTGGTGCCACTTTCAATCGGCCGCGCGCTGGCGGTGCTGGTGGGCGAGGACGGCGGGGTTGAAAACCGCGTGCTCGACCTGCCCCCTGGGCTGCCTGCCGGAGCACTGGAACAGGCCTCCAATTACATAACATCGCACCTTTCGCGGCGCTCGTTAAGCGAAGCAGTCAAGGCGATTGAGGCCGAGATCGCTTCGGGCCGGACCGCGCTCGATTCGGCCAGCCAGAGCCTGGTTGAACGCGGACTAGCGGTGTGGAGCGAGGACGCGCTGGCCAAGCCGGTGCTGATCGTGCGCGGGCAGGCCAACTTGTTGGACGATTCGGTGCTGGGCGATCTGGAGCGGGTGCGGCTGTTACTCGACGATCTGGAAAACAAACAGTCGGTCGCGGCGCTGCTCGATTCGGCGCGCGAGGCCGAGGCGACGCGGATTTTCATCGGCGCAGAGAACCGCTTGTTCGCGCTTTCGGGCTCGTCAGTGATCGCATCGCCCTATCGCGACCGCGATGGCCGGGTGGTCGGGGTGGTGGGGGTTATCGGCCCGACGCGGTTGAATTATGCGCGGCTCGTCCCCATGGTGGATTTCACAGCCCAGGCGCTGACCGGCATGGGCACCAAATTGATCAGTTGAACGGATTTCTGTACCCATGAATGATGATACCAAGCCGCAGGACGATCCGGCGGTTGCCGCAGAATTGAACGGCGTTCCCGACGAATTGCTCGACCCGGGCAATCCGCTGGAAGACGCGCTGGCATTGCTGCGCGGCGATCTGGAGGCCGCGAAGCAGGAAGTGCTTTACGCCAAGGCTGAGACGCAGAACGTCCGCCGCCGCCTGGAAAAGGACGTGGCCGATACGCGGGCCTATGCCGCGACCAGCTTTGCGCGCGATATCCT
>JANORN010000074.1:0-10081 GCA_031415355.1 Novosphingobium sp.
GCCTTGCCTGCCAGATTCTGCTGACCGAGGCGCTGGACGGAATCGAAGTGCGAATTCCGGGCGAAAGCCGCGATATGCAGCGGCGTTGAGTGGAGTAAGATTTATCTAATCAAATTCGCTCATGCTGAGCTTGTCGAAGCACCCGCCTGTTCCGGCATGGTCGCGTGCGCGCGATGGTCCTTCGACAGGCTCAGGATGAGCGGGAATTGGGAAAAGGTGAATCGCGCTTTGCGAATCGAGCTCTAGCCGTCAACTTACGCTTCTAGCCAGGATTCGTCCTCAAGCCGTCAGTTGCCGCCGGGAAGCGCCGAGGGGCCAGCCCGCAGCGCCGCATATTTGACTTCGGCTTCCTGCATCCGGGCGGTTCCTTTGGCGATCAGCTGTTCGCCCTTGGCGCGGTCAGACTGGGCCTCCCGCAATTGCTCTTCGGCCTTCGCCATGGCTTCACGGGCGCGCGTCAGCTTCTTTTCAGCGTCAGCGGATTTTTTGCTGCTGTTGTCGATCAGCTTCTGGCCCTTGGTGACGTCCTTACGTCCGTCGGTCCAGTCCGAACCATAATCACCGATCTGTTCGCCGCGCTGGGAGATCCGCTGGCCATTGTCGTTCGTTGCTGCACCCGCAGCTGTCCACGAGCCAAGGAACAGCATCGGCGCCAAGCCAAGCGAGAGTAAGGCCAATTTTTTCATCTGAATTTCCTATAGTGCATGACGCAGTTGAACGCACAACTGATCGATGGCGC
The DNA here is from genome assembly GCA_031415355.1 of Novosphingobium sp. Classification (GTDB taxonomy): domain Bacteria; phylum Pseudomonadota; class Alphaproteobacteria; order Sphingomonadales; family Sphingomonadaceae; genus Novosphingobium. The sequence goes on from JANORN010000074.1 coordinate 740, forward strand.
TTATGTTCCCCAGGCCCAAGCAAAATCGAAACAGCCCAGGATGATCGGCGCTGGTACGCTGCGCTGACCACTATTCCCTATGGATAAGGCGCGGACCCGGCTTGGGGGCGGAATCGAGTGCTGCTAGGGCCACCCTATGGCCAAGCCTCCTTCTGAACCCGATCCGTTCGATGCCATCGTCGATACGCCGTTTGATGCGGCGCTGTCTGAGCGCTATCTGGTCTATGCGTTGTCCACCATCACCGCGCGGTCCTTGCCTGATCTGCGCGACGGGTTGAAGCCCGTCCACCGCCGCCTGTTGTGGGCGATGCGGCAGTTGAAGCTGAACCCGAACGATGCTTTCAAGAAGTCGGCGCGGGTAGTGGGCGACGTGATCGGCAAGTACCATCCGCACGGCGATCAGTCGGTTTATGATGCGATGGTCCGGCTCGCGCAGGATTTCAGCTTGCGTTATCCGTTGGTCGAAGGGCAGGGTAATTTCGGCAACATCGACGGCGATAACGCCGCCGCCTATCGCTATACCGAAGCCCGGCTGACCAAGACTGCGATGCAGCTGATGGCCGGGCTGGATGAAGGCACGGTAAACTATCACCCGACCTACAACGGTGAAGACGAAGAGCCGGAAATTTTTCCCGGGCTGTTCCCCAATCTGCTGGCCAATGGTTCCAGCGGAATCGCGGTGGGGATGGCGACCAATATCCCCAGCCACAACGTTGCCGAAATCATCGACGTCGCGCTGCTGCTGATCGAAAACCCGCATGCTGAACACGCCGACCTGATGGCGATGTTCCAGGGACCGGATTTCGCCACCGGGGGCGTGGTGGTGGATAGCCCCGAGGTGATCAGCCGCGCCTACGAAACCGGCAAGGGCGCGATCCGGCTACGCGGGCGGTTCGCCACCGGGCGCAATCCGGATGGAACGTGGGAAGACACGGGAATTGAAAAGCTGCCCGGCGGACAGTGGCAACTGGTGATTTCCGAAATCCCGTACCAGGTGCAGAAGGGCAAGCTGATCGAGCAAGTCGCCCAGTTGATCGCGGACAAGAAGCTGCCGATCCTGGAAGACATCCGCGACGAAAGCGACGAGCAGATCCGGCTGGTATTCGTGCCGAAGAGCCGCAACGTCGATCCCGAACTGCTCAAGGAATCGCTGTTCAAGCTGACCGATCTGGAAATCCGGTTCGGGCTAAACCTGAACGTGCTCGATGCCAGCCGCACCCCCGGCGTGCTCAGTCTGAAACTGGTCCTGCAGGAATGGATCAAGAGCCAGATCGACATCCTGATCCGCCGCTCGGAGCACCGGTTGGAAAAGATCGCGGCCCGGTTGGAGCTGCTCGGCGGCTATATCATCGCTTACCTCAACCTTGACCGGATCATTGAAATCATCCGCAGCGAGGATGAGCCCAAAGTGCTGATGATGGCCGAATTCGAACTGACTGACCGCCAAGCCGAAGCGATCCTCAACATGCGGCTGCGATCTTTGCGCAAGCTGGAGGAAATGGAGCTGCGGCGCGAGCGCGACGAGTTGCTGGCCGAGCAGGACGAGCTGAACAAATTGCTCGAAAGCCCGGCGCGGCAACGAACGCGGCTGAAGCGCGAGATGGCGACACTGCGCAAAGATTACGCCGAAGACACCAAGCTGGGCCGCCGCCGCACCACCATTGCTGAAGCCGCGCCGACGGTTGAGTTTTCAATGGACGCGATGATCGAAAAGGCCCCGGTCACGGTGATCCTCTCCGCCAAGGGCTGGGTCCGCGCGGCGAGCGGGCATGAAGCGCTGGACAAGGAGTTCAAGTTCAAGGACGGCGACGGCGCGGCCTATGCGCTGCATGCGCAGACCACTGACAAGTTGCTGATCGCCTGCGACAACGGCCGGTTCTACACGCTCGGCTGCGACAAGCTGCCCGGCGCGCGCGGCTTTGGCGAACCGATCCGGACCATGCTGGATATCGACGCCGGGGCAGAGGTCGTCGCGCTGCTGGTCTACCGCGCCAAGGCGCAGCTGCTGCTGGCCAGCGATCAGGGCCGGGGCTTTGCCGCCGAAGCCGATGAATTGCTCGCCGAAACGCGCAAAGGGCGCGGGGTGATGACCATCAAGCCCGGCGTCAAGCTGGCGATCATCCGCGAAATTCCGCCGGAACACGATCATGTCGCGGTGGTGGGGGACAACCGCAAGCTGGTGCTGTTCAGCCTGGAAGAACTGCCGATGATGACCAAGGGGCAGGGGGTCACCCTGCAACGCTATCGCGACGGCGGCATGGCCGACGCGACCACGCTGAAACTCGATGACGGGCTCAGCTGGAAAATGGGCGGCGACAGCGGGCGGGTGCGGACCGAGAGTGATATGCGGCTATGGAAGGTCGCGCGCGGCGCGGCGGGACGGTTGCCGCCGAACGGGTTCCCGCGGGATAACCGGTTTTAGCTCACCCTTTCGTCCGCAGGATCAGCTTGCCATTCTCCACCCGCCAGCTGGCCAGTTGCGAGAGCAGGTTCATCCCAATGACGTTGGTGTCATCGTCAAAATCGCGCGGGACTGCGACTTCGAGGTTGCGGACGGCGATATTGCCGAAGGTCAGGGTCTGCGCGGTGCCCATCTGGACCATGATCTGGCCATTGGCAGTGGAGAGTTCGAACGGCGGCTCACCGGGCACCGGGCTGATTTTGGCCTCTGTGGCGGTCGGGCGCGATAGCCCGGTGAAGGTCGCGCCAGTGTCGATCAGGAATTCCACCGGCGCGCCGTTGACCTGCGCTTCCACCCAATAGTGCCCGTCTGAAGCGAGCGGGATCACGGTTTCGGCACCACTGACCTGCAAGGCTGGGCGGCTGTTCAGCCAGTAGTTGGAATCGGACGATTTGGTATCGTGTGCGACCTGGCCGATCAGCAGCAAACCGCCCGCCAGCATTGCCAGATAGCCCGAATTGCGCAGAGCTTTGGCGAGCGCTGGGCGCTCCCGCTCGACCATCCAGCCGGCCGCTGCGAGCAGGATGCCGATGACCACGAGGATCAGCAGCGGCTCGCTGGTGGCCAGTTCGCCCAAACCGCTCATGCCGCTTTCGCCAGTTCGGCATCAAGCAGTGCGGGGATCAGGTCGTCGCGGAAACCGCAGTCGATCCAGGCAGCCTCGATTGACTTGAGCGTCTGCGCGACACTCGGCCCGGCCTTCACCCCGCGCGCAACGATTTCGCCGCCTTTGAGCGGGAAGGTGGGGATGGGCCAGTCCTTCAGCGGGGCGATGCTGGCCCCGGTCAGGAGGAGGCGATCCAACGCCGCTTCGCGTCCCAGCCGATAAGCGAGCGTGCGGGCACTTCCTCCCCCTGGGGGGAGGGGGACCAGCGTAGCTGGTGGAGTGGCACCATCGGGTACTCCTAAGCTTTCGAGGTCAGGAGTACCTGCACGTGCCCCTCCACCAGCTACGCTGGTCCCCCTCCCCGTTCCGGGGAGGATGCGCCCTGCCGCCAGCATCAGCCGCTTTTTTTGCGCGCCGGACAAGCGGAGCCGGCTGGCGACGTGCTCCGCCACGGCCACATCGGCGGGCAGTAGCGCGGCTAGCCGCCGCAGCGCGCCAGGCTCCACACCGTGCCGCAGTTCCTCAGCCACCAGCGCAGTCAAGCCCGCCACAGCCGCCTCGGGCAGGACGACTGCCAGCACCCCCAGTTCCGCCATGCGCGCGACAGTTGGCGCGGGATCGTACAGGCCGAGCAGGTTGAGCATCTCCATCCCGATCCGCTCGCGCGACAGGCCTTTCAAGGTTGCGGCCAGATCGGCGCAGGCTTGTTCTGACTCGATATCAGCGGGCTGCGAGCCAAACCTAGCCTGAAACCGGAAGTAGCGCAGGATCCGCAAGTGATCCTCACGGATGCGTTGCCGGGCATCGCCAATGAAGCACACTCGCCCCGCGGCCAGATCGTCCAGTCCGCCAAAATAATCGAATACCTCGCCGCTGTCCGGATCGGCATAGAGCGCGTTGATGGTGAAATCACGGCGCGCGGCATCCTCCTGCCAATCCTGCGCAAAGGCCACGGTGGCGCGGCGACCGTCGGTGCTGACGTCATGGCGCAGCGTGGTGATTTCAATCGGGCTGCCGCCGAGTATGGCGGTGACGGTGCCGTGCTCAATCCCGGTCGGCACCACTTGAATCGCGTGCGCTTTCAACCGCCGCATCACCTCGTGCGGGTCAAGCGGGGTGGCGATATCGATATCCTTGACCGCGATCCCCAGCAGCGTGTCGCGCACCGCGCCGCCGACATAGCGCGCCTTGCCCGGCCCAAGCGCCTTGATCAGCACCACCAGATCGGCGCGCTGCATCCAGTCTGCGGCCAAGTGCGGTGTCACCAGCCGTGTCACCACGCGATCCGCCGCGCCAGATTGGCGATGATCCCCGCTGTTACGCCCCAGATCCGGTGTTGCTGCCACATTATCTCGATGTAGCGCCTTTCCTGTCCCTGCCAAACCCCTGAGTGCGTCACATGGTTCGCGCCGTCGAACACGAAATCAACCGGGGCTTCGAACCATTGCGCGACCTCAGTCGGGCTGGGGTTCAGCTCCAGATCGGGCGGGACCACCGCGATTACCGGGGTGATGGCATAGCCGCTGCCGGTGCAATAGGTATCGCTGGGGCCGATCACGGTGACATCGCTGGCGCGAATTCCCAACTCCTCGTGCGCCTCGCGCAGCGCGGCTGCCACCGCATCCTCGCCGGGATCGATCTTGCCGCCGGGGAAGGCGACTTGCCCGGGGTGCGCGCGCATGGTGGAGGGGCGGTGGATCATCAGAAAGCCGGGGCGTTCCCGCTCGGTCACCGCGACCAGCACCGCTGCGGGGGTGAGCTCATGCCCGACAAAGCCGCTCTCGTCGCGCTGTTCGATCTCGCGAGCGTGGCCTTCAGTATGCAGGTGGGTCAGGCGCGCAACCAAACTCATGCGGGGATCAGCGAAAAATGCTCGCCTTGGCTGGTTACTCCAAGGTCATCGCTAGCCAGATCAACCAGTTGCAGCCAGGTGCTACGGTTAAGTCTGGCTTCCATCCCGTGCCGGACCGCCAGATAGAGCGCCGGAGTATCAGAATCACCGCGCGCGATCAGCGGGTGGTCGGGCCCGGCCAGCACTAGCTCATCGGTGTTGAGCTGGAACGCCAGACTGCCGCCCTCCGCGCTGACATCGGTGACGATGAAGGCCGCATCTTCCACCGCAATCGCCTGCTTTTCATGCGGCGTCACCAGCCAGTGCTGGCCGTCCGCGTCGCGCCACAACAAACTGCTAAATGCGCGGATCATCGCGGGGCGCCGAATCGGACCGCCGTCATGGAACCAGCGCCCATCGGCCTTGATCACCATCAGGCTGTCACCCGAAACCTGCGGGTTCCACTGATCGACCGGTGGCAGCTTTTGCGCGGCCACCAGCGCAGCGATCTGATTCAGCGACAGCGCGGCCAGTTCGGGAGGGGGTTCGTATGGCATTGCGGGGAGCGATGCCAGATCGCCTCACCCGCGCCAAGGGCCAAGCGTGCCAGTCGCGGGTAACACGGCGGGATTATCGCAGCGCACCAGCAGGCGGTGCTGGTCAACCGGGCCGGGCAGGGTCCAGCCGCCGGTATGTGCGTTGGAGAAGCCAAAGAACCGTTCGTAATATTCGGGATCGCCGATCATCACTTGCGGCAGCGCCGCGCGCGGGTCGATCGCGGCCAGACACGCGGTCATCAGTGCCTGGCCAAAGCCTAGCCCTTGCGCTTCGGGCAGCACCGCCACCGGGCCGACCATGATCAGCGGATGTTTGCGGCCTGCTTGGTCGGTCAGTGCCACCGGCCAACACTGGATCGTGCCGACCAGCTGTTCGGCGCTGTCAACCGCCGCGAACGACAGCGTGGGCAGCCAGTCCGTGCCTTCGCGAATCTTGTACGCTGTGCGCTGCTGGCGTTGCGGATCGAACGCGCGGTCCAGCAGGGCTTCGATCAGCGCAGGGTCCACCGCGTCGAGCGGGATCAGGTTGGCGGCATCAGACATAGCCGCGCGCCGATAGGGCGCAGGCGACGCGCTGTCGAACTATTTGCGCGCGAGCCGCAGCAAGCGGCCGTCGCTGCCATCCTCGATCACCAGCAGCGACCCATCCTCGGCCTCGGCAATGTCGCGAATGCGTTTTCCCAGCGGATAGCGCGCCTGCTCGCTGGCCCTCGCGCCATCGATCCCCACGCGGACCAGCCCTTGTGAGGCCAGACCGGCGATCAGTGCCTGATCTTTCCATTGCGGCCACAGCTTGCCCGAATAGAACAGGAAATCGCCCGGCGCGATCACCGGGTTCCAGCTGAGCGCGGGGGCGGCGAAGTCTGGCCGGGTGGAATGCGGCGGAATATCGCGGCCATCGTAATGATTGCCCTCAGATACCAGCGGCCAGCCATAGTTCGCCCCGGCTTTGACCAGATTGAGCTCGTCGCCGCCCGCCGGGCCATGTTCCAGATCCCACAACCGCCCCTTGGCATCAAAAGCCAGCCCCAGGATGTTGCGGTGGCCGAGCGAGTAGCGTGCTGCCGGGCCAGTCGGCTTTCCCGCGGTGTTGATCGGAATGCGGATAATCTTACCCAGGTCGCTGGCGGGATCTTGCGCCGGCTGCATCTTTTGGCGTTCACCCGAGGAAACGAACAGATATTTGCCGTCGGGTGAAACAGCGATCCGGTGCGCATAGTGTCCGCGTCCAGAGATCTTGGGAGTCTGGCGCCAGATCACTTCCAGACCGGTGACTTCGCACTCATCTGCAACCAGACACCTTACTGTGCCGCGGCCCAGCGCGGCGCCCCGGGTTTCCCCCGGGCCGGCTTCGACCCACGTCAGAAAAATCGTCCGGCTCTGAAACGTCGGAGAGGCTTCGGACGGGAGGAACGCGATGTCGCCCAAACCGCCCTGGCCGCCATAATCGACTTTGGGCAGGCCGGAGAGGGTGCCCAGTCGGCCATTCTTCACGTCGATGATTTTCGCCGTTCCCGCCTTCTCGGTGATGAAGATCAGACTGGTTCCCGGCGCGACAGCCATGGCCCAAGGTTCCTTGAACGTGGCGAGCGGGGCAACCACGAAGGCGTCGGCCTGTTCGGCGGCAGCGAGCGTGCGCGGGCTATCCCCGGCAGAGCTGGGGCCGCAGCTTGCAGCCAGAAGGGCGAAGGGCGAAAGGGCGCTGAGGAAGGTGCGGTTCATGGCAAACAACATCGGCGTTCCCCGGCGGTTTGCCAAGACCCTGCCCGACCGGCTGGTGATCGGGGTCGACGAAGCGGGGCGCGGACCGCTCGCGGGGCCGGTGGTTGCGGCCGCCTGTGTACTCGGGCTGCACGTGCCGCCGGGGCTGGATGATTCCAAGAAGCTATCGGCCAAGCGCAGAAATGTGCTGGAGCCGCTGATCCAGTCGAGCTGCCACTGGGCGCTGGGCATGGTCGAAGCGGAAGAAATCGACCGGATCAACATCTTCGCCGCGACCATGCTGGCGATGACCCGCGCGGTTGCCGAGCTAGTGGCGACGCTGGGCCGCGAGCCGGATGTGGTGCTGATTGATGGCAACATGACTCCGCAAGGCCGGGTGCCTGAATGGCGCTGGGCCGCGCGCGCGATTGTCGGCGGGGATGCGCTGGAGCCTTGCATCTCAGCCGCTTCGATCCTGGCCAAGGAACACCGCGACCGGATCATGTGCGCCGCCGCGCTGGCGCACCCGCACTACGGCTGGGACCGCAACATGGGCTATGGCACGGCGGAGCACTTGGCGGCGCTGCGCCAGCACGGACCCGCGCCGCTCCACCGGCGCAGTTTCAGCCCGGTGGCGCAGCACTTCCTCCCCCGTGGGGGAGGGGGCCCACTGTAAGTGGGGGAGGGGCACGGGCCTTCCTCCCCTTCAGGGGAGGGGACCCACGAAGTGGGGGAGGGGCACGGGCAGGTATTCCCAAGCGTGCCGACGAAAGCTTGGGAGTACTCGCCTGTGCCACTCCACCACTGCGTGGTCCCCCTCTCCCGGTGGGAGAGGAATTATTTTCGCTCCAGAGTCTGGGGGGCCACACCACTACATCTAGAGTCCTTGCGGAATCGAGAGACTCTACATCCTGTGTGGGACTCGTTTCGTTCCGCCGGCGTCAACCGTTCGCTAACCATGAATCGTTAGGATTTCCGGCGAGTCGCTGCTTGACGCGGAGTCCGGAATGACTCACGTTGCGCGCTCTGTTGGTGGGATCGAGGCACGTCATGGGTCAAATGCTGGTAGGTGAAAAAGCGCGGTTGCGCGCGGCCAAAGCGGTCACTCGCCCAGACTTGCCGCTGGGCCGGATCCTGGACGGCGATTGTATTGAAGCGATGCGGTCCTTGCCTGATGCCTGTATCGATCTGATTTTTGCCGATCCGCCCTACAACCTGCAACTCGGCGGCGACCTCAGACGCCCGGACGGCAGCCACGTTGACGCCGTGACCGATCACTGGGACCAGTTCGACAGTTTCGCCGCCTACGACAAGTTCAGCCGCGAATGGCTGACCGAGGCGCGGCGGGTGTTGAAGCCCAATGGCGCGCTGTGGGTGATCGGTTCCTATCACAACATCTTCCGGCTGGGCGCGATGTTGCAGGATATGGGATTCTGGATTCTCAACGATGTGGTCTGGCGCAAGGCCAATCCGATGCCCAATTTCAAAGGCACCCGCTTCACCAATGCCCACGAAACGCTGATCTGGTGCTCGATGGGGGAGAAAGCGCGCTACACCTTCAATTACCGCACGATGAAGACGCTGAACGACGAATTGCAGATGCGCAGCGACTGGGTGCTGCCGATTTGCGGTGGGCAGGAGCGCTTGAAATCGGGCGGTACGAAAGTGCATCCCACGCAAAAGCCCGAGGCGCTGCTGTACCGCGTGATGCTGGCCACGACCAACAAGGGCGACGTGGTGCTCGATCCGTTCTTTGGCACGGGTACCACTGGCGCGGTGGCCAAGCGGCTGGGCCGCGAATGGATCGGGTGCGAGCGCGAAAGCGTGTACCGCGCCGCCGCGCTGGAACGAATCGAACTGGCGCTGCCGCTGGACGAAAGCGCGATTACCACGATGCAGACTCCGCGCGCCGCACCCAAAGTGGCGTTTGGCACGTTGGTGGAAACCGGCTGGGTCGCGCCGGGCGCACTGATCTCGGACAAGAAGCGCCACCTGACTGCGACTGTGCGGACCGACGGCTCGCTGATCGCGGGCGCGGACTGCGGTTCGATCCACGGCCTCGGCGCGAAATTGCAAGGCGCACCAAGCTGTAACGGCTGGACGTTCTGGCACATCGAACTGGACGGCGTGTTGCAACCCCTCGATGTGATCCGGCAACGGTATCTGCTGGCGACTGAGGACTGAG
>JANORN010000075.1:0-12349 GCA_031415355.1 Novosphingobium sp.
GCGATGGCGGTGGCCGCCGAAGTCTGCGTGTTCACCAATGACCGCGTGACGGTGGAAACGATTTGATGCTCGATAACCTGACCCCCAAAGCCATTGTCGCCGCGCTGGATGAACACATCATCGGCCAGCAGGACGCCAAGCGTGCGGTCGCGGTGGCGCTGCGGAACCGTTGGAGAAGGCAAAGACTCTCACCTGAACTGCGCGACGAGGTAACGCCCAAGAACATCCTGATGATCGGGCCGACGGGCTGCGGCAAGACCGAGATCAGCCGCCGCCTGGCCAAGCTGGCCGAAGCACCATTCGTGAAGGTGGAGGCGACCAAGTTCACCGAAGTGGGCTATGTCGGCCGCGATGTCGAACAGATTGCCCGCGATCTGGTTGAAGAAGCGATCCGGCTGGAAAAAGACCGCCGCCGCGAGGCCGTACGCGAGGCGGCATCGCAGGCCGCGATGGATCGTTTGCTCAAGGCGCTGGTCGGTGACGGCGCGAGCGAGGCCACGCGCGAAAGCTTTCGCCAGCGCATCGTGGAAAACGCGATGAACGATGTCGAGGTCGAAATCGAGGTGGAGGACGCGCCCGCCATGCCGTTCGACTTGCCCGGGATGGGCGGCGGCAACGTTGGTATGATCAACCTGTCGGACATGATGTCCAAGGCGATGGGCAAGCAGAACCTGAAGCGGCGCAAACTCAAGGTGCCCGACGCCTGGGACAAGCTGGTCGATGAAGAAGCCGAAAAGCGGATGGATCAGGACGATGTCGCGCGCGTCGCGCTGGCCAATGCCGAGACCAACGGGATCGTGTTCCTGGACGAGATCGACAAGATCGCGGTTTCGGACGTGCGCGGCGGTTCGGTCAGCCGCGAAGGCGTGCAGCGCGATCTGTTGCCGCTGATCGAGGGGACCACCGTGGCCACCAAATACGGCCCGATGAAAACCGACCACGTGCTGTTCATCGCTAGCGGCGCGTTCCACATCGCCAAGCCGAGCGACATGCTGCCCGAATTGCAGGGTCGCTTGCCGATCCGGGTTGAGCTGAAAGCGCTGACCGAGGAAGACTTCGTCCGCATCCTCAGCGAAACCCGCGCCAATCTGGTCGCGCAATACAAGGCCTTGCTCGCCACCGAACAGGTGACCGTGGACATCACCCCCGAAGCGGTGCGCGAAGTCGCGAAGATCGCCGCACAGGTCAACGAAGCGGTGGAGAACATCGGCGCGCGGCGGTTGCAGACCGTGATGGAGCGCTTGCTGGAAGATTTGAGCTTTGAAGCCGAAGACCGTCAGGGCGAAACGGTGATCGTGGACGCTGACTATGTGCGCGAACGGCTGGCCGGGCTGGCGAAGGATACCGATTTGTCCAAGTATATCTTGTAAGTCAGGGATTTTATAGGAGACGGACGATGCGGCTGACTGGTGGCTGTCATTGCGGCGCGATCCGCTATTCCGTGGTGGGCGCGCCGCAGCATGTGGCGCTGTGCCATTGCAGCGATTGCCGCAAAAGCGCAGGCGCGCCGATGGTCAGCTGGGCGGCTTTTGCCGAACACGAATTTGCGCTGGAGCAAGGCGCGCTAACGACGTTCAACTCGTCGGGCACGGCAATGCGCAGCTTTTGCAGCATTTGCGGCACCGGGATCGCCTATCGCAACGAAGCGTTTCTGCCCGGGATCGTCGATATTCAATCGGCGACGCTTGATGATCCGGGCGCTTTGCCGCCGGGTGCGCATATCCAGACCGCGGAGCGGCTCCACTGGATGGAATCCGCGCATGAACTGCCAGCGTTTGAGCGCTATCCCGGGCCACCCGGAGACTGAACTGGGGCGGCGCACGCGACGCCGGTCGAACCTGCCACGTCGTTCGTCGAGCAAGTCAAAGTGCTGATTGATCTCCCCCACAGCGGCGTTAAACCACTCTGACCAAGGGGAGTTTTTTAATGATCCGCATCAGCCTAATCACTGGGACCGCATTGTTCGCACTGGCCGTTGCCGCGCCAGTCCATGCGCAGGATGCCGTGCCTGCGCCTACGTCCGCTGCAGCCACCGCCACGCCGAGCGCGCCGATCAAGGCTCCGCGAATCGAATATACCGAATGGCGGCTGGCCAATGGCCTGCGCGTGATTGCGCTGCCTGATCCCGCTACGGCGGATGTCACCACGTCAGTCTGGTACGATGTGGGCGGCAAGCATGACCCTGAAGGCCGCGCAGGCTTTGCGCATCTGTTTGAACATATTCTCAGCCGCAAGACCGAGAATATGCCTTTCAACATGATCAACAAGCTGGTTGAAGACGTCGGCGGCAACCGCAACGCCTCCACCTCGCCCGATCGCACCAACTATTACGAGACGGTTCCGGCGCAATATCTCGAAACGCTGCTGTGGACCCATGCCGAGCGGATGGCGCGGCCGGTGGTGGACAAGGAAGTGTTTGAGAACGAACGCGGCGTGGTCAAGGAAGAGCTGCGCCAGCGCGTACTCGCGCCGCCTTATGGCCGGTTAATCCGGCTTGTCTTGCCCGAAGTTGCGTTCACTAACTCGCCGCAGCGGCGCTCGACCATCGGCAGCATCGAACAGCTCGATTCGGCGCAGCTGGACGATGCACGCGCGTTTCATCAGGCCTACTATGGCCCGGATACCGCGACGCTGATCGTTTCAGGCAATTTCGATCTGAAGCGGCTGCGTGGGCTGGTGGATAGCTACTTCGCCGCGATCCCGCGCCGCGCTAACCCGATCCCGCTGGCGATCACCGCGCGCGAAACCCAGCGCACGACCCCGCGCCGGGTCGATGTGGCCGCGCCCAATGTGCCCTTGCCGGTGGTCGGCTATGTCTGGACCACGCCGGGCGCGACGCACCGCGATACGGCGGCGCTGAAGATGCTGGAAGCAATCATGAGTGGGGGCCGCAACAGCCGCATTCAATCCGGTCTGGTCCGCCCCGGCAAAGTGACGGATGCAGCCGTGCTGAACCAGACCTCCGAGGAAGTCAGCTCGTTCTCCGCCGTTGCGTTCATCGGTGCGGGGCAAGATATCGATACGGCAGGCAAAGACCTGGCGGCAGAGATTGACCGGCTGCGGACTGCGCCGGTCAGCGCCGCTGAATTGGCCGAAGCGCGCAACGAATTGTTCGCCGCCGCGCTGCGCGAGCGTGAAACCGCGCGCGGGCGGGGATTTGAATTGGGCGAAGCGCTGGTGATCACGGGCGACAGCCGCTCCGCCGACAAGCGCCTGGCCGCGCTGGGCAAGGTCACCGCCGCCGACATCCAGCGCGTCGCGCGCATCTGGCTTTCGGCGCAATCGGCCACCGAAGTGCGTTATACCAAGGGTGACTATACCGAGGCCAGCTTTGCCAACCCGGTGCCGATGCCGCGCTTCGTTTCGGTTCCGCCGGTCTCTGGCGTCCCGGCAGAGCTGAAGCCCGAAGCCGAACGCACCCCGCCGCCGGGGCCAGGCGCGATCCCGGCGGTGGCGATGGCGCAGCCGGTTGAAGCAAGCCTGTCCAACGGGATTTCGCTGATCAGCGCGACCACCGGTACAGTCCCGATTGCAACGATGGCGATCCTGTTCCCGGGCGGCACGGCGGCAGACGCTGCGGGCAAAGCAGGCCTGGGTGATTTCGCGGCGGACTTGCTGGATAACGGCACTGATACCCGCAGCGCACAAGATATTGCCGCCGCGTTCGAGCGGCTGGGGGTCAATTACAACGCCGGGGCGGGCGGCGATGGCACGCTGTTTGTGATCAACGGTCCGGTGCCCAACCTGCCCGAAGCCGGGCGGTTGCTGGTCGAACTGCTGCAAAACGCCAGCTATCCGGCCAGCGAACTGGCGACGGAAAGCAAGCGCACGATCGACGGAATTGTCGCCGCGCGGGCTGATCCGGGCAATCTGGCGAGCGCTGCGCTATCACCGCTGCTCTATGGCACCGCGCCCTATGGGCGGCAGGCAACCCCGGTCAGCATCGGGCGGATCACCCGCGAAGACCTGCTGGCGCACCGCGCGCAGTGGTATCATCCCGGCGCAGCCAAAATCGTGGTCGCGGGCGGAATTCAGCCCGCCGCGGCGCAGGCTCTGGCGGAAACGGTGTTCGGCACATGGCGCAGCGCCGCGCCCGTGCCCACGCCCGTGCAGGACCGCGCGGGCAGCGCCGTGTTGCCGCCGCGCACGGTGGTGATCGATATGCCCGATGCAGGGCAGGCCGCCGTGGCCATCGCCGCGCCGGGCCTCGCGCGCGGGGACGCCGGATTTTATCCGCTGCAAGTGGCCAATGCGGTACTCGGCGTAGGCAGCAACGGACGGCTGTTCGAAGAAGTGCGGACCAAGCGCGCGCTCAGCTATGGGGCCTACAGCGACGCCAGCGCCTTTGCCCAAGGCGGGCTGCTGTCCGCTTCCGCGCAGACCAAGAACGAAAGCGCGAGCGAAGTACTGAAGGTGATGCTGGATGAATTCGCGCGGCTGGGGCGTGAACCGGTTCCGGCTGAAGACCTGGCCAAGCGCGTCACCTTCCTGAATGGATCGATGCAGCGCTCGCTGGAAACCAGCGGCGGCTATACCACCCTGCTCGCCACGTTGATCCAGCAAGGCGTGCCCGCCAGCACCGTCGGGCAGATCGCCGCAGCGCGGGGTGCGGTCACCCCGCAGCAAGCGCAAGACATTGCCGCGCGGATCGCCGATCCGGCGCGCGCGACCGTGGTGGTGGTCGGCAATGCCGCCAAATTCATCGATCAACTGCGCGCGCTGCGCGGGGACGTAACGGTGATCAAGGCGGCGGACTTTGATCCGGACAGCCCGACGCTGGGGGCGAAGTAGCGCGCCAAGCCATTGGCATTGGCTTGATCGGGCTGGTCGGTTAGGAGGGTTGGATGCACCAGACTCCCGAAGACCGCCCGATTTATCGCCTGCTGACCGGCAAGGACGACCGCGCCTTTTGTGAACGTGTGTCCGAAGCGCTGGAGCAAGGCTGGCGGCTCTATGGCTCGCCCAGCATGACATGGGATGAAGGGCACTTGTGCGTGAAGGTCGCCCAGGCGGTGGTCTGGCATGAAGCGGATGTGGTGAAGTAGCTACTCCGCCGCCGCGCCAACCTCTTCCACCGCTTCGGCCTGCCGGGCCCACATTTCGGCGTAGAGCCCATCGCGGCGCAGCAATTCGGGGTGCGTGCCGCTTTCCGCCAGCGCGCCTTCATTCAGCACCAGGATCCGATCAGCATCGGCAATTGTCGAAAGCCGGTGCGCGATAGACAGCGAGGTGCGGCCCGCGCTGACGCGGTGCAGGGTCGCGAGGATGTCTTGCTCGGTGCGGGTATCGAGGGCGCTGGTCGCTTCATCCAGCAGCAGAATCGGCGGGTTCTTGACGAGAGTGCGGGCGATGGCGACGCGCTGCTTTTCGCCGCCGGACAGTTTTAGCCCGCGTTCGCCCACTTCGGTGTCGAAGCCCTGCGGCAGCCGCTCAATCAGGTCCATCAGCGCGGCGTCGCGCGCCGCTTGCGCAATCTCGGCCAGCCCCGCGCCGTCGCGGCCATAGGCGATGTTGTAACCGATGGTGTCATTGAACAGCACCGAATCCTGCGGGACAATCCCGAGCGCGCGGCGCAGCGATTCCTGCGTCACGGTGCGGATATCCTGCCCGTCGATCAGGATCCGGCCGGACCACGGATCATAGAACCGGAACACCAGCCGCGCGATCGTACTTTTGCCCGCACCCGATGGCCCGACGATGGCGAACTGCTGCCCGGCGGGGACGGCAAAGCTCAGCCCTTGCAGGATCGTACGGTCGGGCTCGTATCCGAACACCACATTGTCAAACGCCAGCGTTGGCTGCCGTACCACCAGCGCCGGTGCGCCGGATGCATCGGCGACTTCGACCGGCGTATCGAGCAAATCGAACATCTGCGCCATATCGATCAGCCCTTGCCGAATCGTGCGATAGACCATGCCGAGCAGATCGAGCGGGCGGAACAGTTGCACCAGATAGGTTTGGACAAATACCAGATCGCCGATGGTATATTGCCCACGCGACCAGCCCCAGACGGTCCAAGTCATCGCCGCCACCATCAGCAGGGTAGTGATCAGCGCCTGCGAGATGTTCAGCAGACCAAGGCTGTTTTCGCTTTTGACTGCCGCATCGGCAAATTCCTGCGCGGCGGCTTCATAGCGTGCGGCCTCGCGCGCTTCGGCGCCGAAGTATTTGACCGTCTCGTAATTGAGCAGCGAATCGACCGAACGACCAAGCGCTTGACCGTCGAGCCGGTTCATCTTCTCACGCAGGGCATTGCGCCATTCGGTGATCCAACGGGTGACGGCAGCATAGGCCACCACGGCCACTGCGGTCGCCAGCACCAATTCCCAGCCGAAGTTGAAATAGAAGATCACGCCGACTGCGATCAGTTCAACCGCAGTCGGGGCAACATTGAACAGCATGAAATAGAGCATCACGTCGATGCTCTTGGTGCCGCGGTCGATGGTTTTGGTCACCTCGCCGGTACGCCGCGCCAGATGGAAGCGCAGCGACAATGCGTGCAGTCGGTTAAAGGTGGCGACCGCGAGCTGCCGTGTCGCTTCCTGGCCAACCCGCTCAAACACGATGTTGCGCAGGTTATCGAACAGTACCGCCGTGAACCGGCCAAGCGCATAGGCCAGCACAAAGCCGAGTGCGATCTGCAAACCCGCGCCGCCGCTGGCGCCCATCGCATCGATCGCTTGCTTGTAGGCGAAGGGCAGGGCGAGCGTGACTGCCTTGCTGGCCAGCACCAGCAGGACCGCCAACACGATGCTGCGTTTCAGCGCAGGGCGATCCGCCGGCCACAGGTAGGGCAAGAACCGCCGCAGAGTGTGCCAGCCATCGTGGCGGACGGATTGGGCTGGGGCGGGATCATAAGGTGACATTGCGGCCCATGTAGGGAGCCACCGGGCAAATCACAAATCGGCCAGAAACCGGTTAGAACACGATCCCGCGCGGAGTATCGAACAGGATCTTGCGGGTGTCGAAATCAATCGCGACGCGTTCAAAGCTGCGCAGATCGCGCATGCCCAGCAGGATCGCGGGCTTTTCGCGCAGCAACAGCGCCGCAAACGCCGGCGAATCGGTGTAAGCGATCAGCACATTGTTCAGCGAAACCTTGTCGATCACCAGCGACCGGGCATAGCCGATGCTGGCCTCAACCTTGTCGCCGGTCACGCCGTGCAAGGTTATCGTTTCGGTGCCCCGGCGTGACAACGCGCGTTGCAGCGCAAGATTGCCGATCGAGGTTTCTGCGCCGGTATCGATCACCACGTCGACTTTTATCCCGTCGATCCGGGCGTCGGTCATGATCAGCTGGCCCGAGCGCCGCCGCGCAGTGATCACGATTTCAAACCCGCGAGTGCCGCCCATGCTGCGCGCGTCGCCAATGGTCATGGCGTTGGTGCGAAAATCGATCAGCACTCGCTGGCCCTGCAGGCTGTCCAGCCCAAGAATGCCATCCGCACCGATGTGGCGCGCCTCCAGCAGCGGGGCAAGCAGGCCGTAAAAGCTGCGTTTGCCCAGGTCGATCTGGTCAATCTCCACCGTATCAACGGTCCGCGTACCCGCAATCCCGATCAGTCGGGCCTTGGCGCTAGGGATCAGTGCCAGTTCGCTGGCGAGCGCGGTGCTGAGCACGGTGTTCTGCGCGCCGGTATCGATCAGGAAGTTGAACGGGCCTTTCTCCTGTACCCGCACCGGCACCGTCATCCGGGCATAGCGGTCAACCGATACTGCAACGATATCCAGCGCTGCCGCCTGGTGCCCCGCATCTTGTCCAACCGCAAGCGGCAGGGCCGCCAGCGTCAGGGCGAACAGGGCAGGGGGCGTGGCGATCGGCATGGTTCAGTCTCCCGCCGTGAGCCTATACCCATTGCGCAGACAGCGCCATGGCGCTGGTCGATAGGTTCAGGCCGTGTCTTTGGCTGGTTGCTGGTTGCGGGCCAACGCGCTGCGCAAATCGCCCGCCAGGCCGAGCAGTTCGCTGAGTAAAGGGTGCCGGGTGGCACGCAGCGCGATCAGCCAGCAGGCGATCCCCAGCAGCGGCAGGCCGAGTGCGGCGGGAACGCCGAGCTGCTGCGGGCTGCGCCACAGCGCATAGGCCAGCAGCACCGGGGTGATGGCGGCGATCGTCACCGCCGCGCTTTTGCTCCAGACTACGGCCAGTTCGCGCCAACTGAATTGCAACATGCCTTTCATGAACGGCATGAACAGCGCGATCCAGAACAGTCCGTGGACGAGCCGGGAAATCGCCACCCACTCAAGCCCGAACGGAGCCGCCATCGCCAGCATGGCCACGGACACTGCCGTATCGATGATATAAAGCCGAACCAGCTGTGGCATCCGCCCCAGCAGGATCGGCAGATCGCCCTGCAGCGGCACCGCGACATAGCATAGCTGCGATAGTGCGACCCAGAACAACAGCGGCGCAGTGGCAATCCAGCGCTCGCCATAGAGCAAGTCAACCAGTGGCCAGGCCAGCGCCGCAATCCCGGCCATGGCGGGCCAGGCCACTCCGGTATAAGCCGCAACTACGCGCAGATAAGGCGGGCCGAGCGGCTCACCCCGATCCCGCACCGCGCGGAACGCGGGATAGAACACCCCGCTGACCGCGCCCGCGACCAGCGAGCGCAATTGCAGCGCCAGCCCGGCTGCGCGCGAAAACAGGCCAGTCGCAACCGTGCCCAGCACGCGCCCGATCAGCAGTTCCGGCGCGCGCATATCAATCGCATAGCAGACCGAAACCACGCTGTTGGTCTTGCCGATGGCGACGATTTCTGCCGTGCCGCCAAAGTGCAACGGCCACGGCAGCATCCCGCCGATCCGCCATTGCGCGACGATCATCCGCGCGGCTTGCTGGGCGAAGGCACCCCAGGCTAGCGCCAGCGCGCCGTGGCCTTTGATCGCGAGGAACATTGCCACACTGGCATTGGCGAGGGCGGATCCGACCTCGACCATGGTGTTCGACCGGTAATCCAGCTTGCGCTGGCACAGTGCCTGCGGGACCACCGCGAACGGGATCGCCAAGTATGATGCGGCCACCACCAACGTGATCGGCAGCAACCGCGCGTCGCCATAGAACCAAGCAATCGGCCAAGCCGAAAGCAGCGCGGCGACCGCAATTGCAAAGGCAAACAGCGCCGAGACAGAAAACGCGGTCTGGATTTTCTCCGGGGTGAGATCGCGCTCACCATTGATATAGCGGGTGATCCCGAAGTCTTGCAGAAACGAGATCAGCGAAACCGCCGCAAACGCAATCGAGAACAGTCCCAAGTCAGCGGGGCTGATAAACCATCGCGCCAGGATCACGCTGGTCACGAACTGGATCGCAAACGAAGTATACTGCGAGGTGATCGCCCAAGCGGCAGCGGTGCGGACCGACATGGTGGTCATCGCGGCAGTCCGGCCAGCGTTGCCAGCAGTTGCGCGCTCTTGCGTAAATCCCCCACGCGCAGCAGCCGCGCGGCTGCGCGCCATAATCGTAGTGCGCGGCGGTTGTCCTGCGCATGGGCAAGCAGCAGCGGCCAAGCCTCGCCGCGTAGGGCTGGCGCGCTGAACAGCACCCGGTCAATCACCCGGCGGCAGACATAAGCGCTGGCACCCGGCTGGAACAGTGCGTCCAGCTGATTGAACGGCGGCAACCGGTCCAGCTCGGCAGTGGGATCGGGCCGCCCCTGTGCGCGTTCGCGGTGCGCCAACCAGGCGATAGCGGCATGGACAGCCTGCGTTACAACGTGGCGCGAACTCACTTGCTCGGGGGTCACGCGGTAATCGAGCAGCACCTCGGGCAGGTTGGCCAATTGCGTCACCTCGCCCAGCCGTAACCACAGGTCGAGATCTTCGGCGTGGAGATAGCTGGCGCGATAGCCGCCAATCGCCAGCACCAAATCGCGGCGATACATCACCACGCTATGGCACAAGTTCGGCCCTTCCTCCAGATTGGCCAGAATACTCTGGTGGTCATACGGCCGGATGAGCGGCGGCACCGGTGGAACCTGCCCGGCGGCATCAATATAGCGCGTGTCGCTGCCGACCATGCCGTAGCCGGGATGGCTGTCCATGAACGTCTGCTGTTTGCCCAGTCGGCCGGGCATACAGATATCGTCGGCATCGAAGCGCGCAATCAAGGGCGCGCGCGCCGCCGCCAGCAGTTCGTTCAGACTGGCGACCAGTCCGCGGTTCTCGCGGGTGATCACCCGCAACCGGGCATCCTGCGCGGCATAGTGCCGGGCAATGGCCAGCGAGCCATCGCTTGATCCATCATCCAGCAGCAGGAATTCGAAATCGGTGAAATCCTGTGCCAGCACGCTGTCGATCGCGGCGGCCAGAAATCGCTCGCCATTATATACGCTGGTCAGCACGCTGATCGCTGGGGCAGTCGCAGGTCCGGGCGCAGTCATGAAATGATCCCGCTCAGGCTGGGCAGCACCCCGGCCTGCGCGCCGCGTTTGTGCGCTTGCCGCCGCCAGCGCAGCATTGGTCTGGCGAGCCTTGGCATCAGGCTCCAGGTCAGCAAGGCGATCCGCCAGACCGGGCCTCGCGTGCGCTCGGGCAGCGCGCGCAGTTCGGCAATCCCTTCGCGGGTACTGCCGTCGATCACTTTGTCCATCGCATGTTCAAACGCCAGTGCGGTGCGGCTCTGCGCGATCATTCGGTCGAGCACCGCATGTTCGGCGCGGTCTGGCGGCAGCACAGCCTTGGCCTTTTCGTAAACCTTGAGATTGCCCAGCAACATCCAGGCGGCATTGGCCGAAGCGGAATTGGGCCGGACCCGGTATTCGCCCAGCACCGCATCGACATAGCGCGCATGGCCGCCGCGCAGCATTAGCTGCACCCACAGATCGAAATCCTCGGACTGCGCCATGGTTGTATCAAACCCGCCCACTGCATCGAAGTCACCGCGGCGAAAGGTGGTGCCGATGTAGACGCCAAAGCTGCGATCAATCACGTCGCCCAAGCTTCCATGCAAGCCATCACTGCTGCCTTGCTTGGCGTCAAAGCATCGGCGTTCTGCCGGGACCGCGCCAAATATCCGCGCGTTGCAAGTCACCAGCCGCGCCGCCGAATCGGCTTCGAGAACCGTCACCATCTGCGCCAGATAGTCCGGCGCAAACCGGTCGTCCCCATCCAGCAGTGCAATCAACGGCGCATGACTGGCGGCAATGGCTCGGTTGCGCGCGCGCGAGACGCCGCCATTCTCCGTTGGCAGGAAGCGAATGCGTGAGTCGGACAGATATGGAGCAACCGCTCCGGCCACATCGTCCGGAGCGCCATCGTCTACCACCACGCATTCCCAGTCCGTCACGCTTTGTCGCAGCAACGAATCGAGCGCCTCATGCAGCAGATGGGCGACGCCATAGGCCGGCACGATAACGGCAACACGCGGAACTAATCCCGACTTTGAGGAGTTTGCGACCCTGTTCATGGCGTTCCCTTAGCGCGCTGCGCGTTAAACTTCGCCTTACACCGGCCTTGCAGGCCTAGATTCGACGATTCAGGCTGAACTTTGGCCATAACATCAGACCAAAGCAGGCCCCTCGATAATCAGAAAACCGCAGAAATCTGCGGCGCTGACTGGCGACTGAAATAAAACTGCAAAAAGGCGTTGACCGAATCAAGCACCCCCTTTAGAGGCCCGTTCACCGGACGGGAACGCCGCTTCAAACGGTTTACTGCCCCGGTCGCCAACATAGACGGACAACAAGTCCCCCGAAATTCAAATCGGGGTACTATCGTTGTCCGCCTGATTTTGTCGCTACTGCGGCAGATTGGCGGCTCTTTGACATTGTTGGTTTAGATGAAGGGACATGTGGGCGACGGCGCCCCATCCGGGGAGCTTCAGGCTCCGTGTATGGGTTGTTTAAGTCGATGCCATATATGTCCTTCGTATCCATTACGTTTGACAAATGCAGGTATCGGCTCCTGAAGTTCGGTAATGCGGTTGGCAGTCTTCGGACTGTGCCGTGTTAACGTGACACAAACTTGAGAGTTTGATCCTGGCTCAGAACGAACGCTGGCGGCATGCCTAACACATGCAAGTCGAACGAGACCCCAACTTCGGTTGGACGTCTAGTGGCGCACGGGTGCGTAACACGTGGGAATCTGCCCTTTGCTTCGGAATAACAGTTAGAAATGACTGCTAATACCGGATAATGACTTCGGTCCAAAGATTTATCGGCAAGGGATGAGCCCGCGTAAGATTAGGTAGTTGGTGAGGTAAAGGCTCACCAAGCCGACGATCTTTAGCTGGTCTGAGAGGATGATCAGCCACACTGGGACTGAGACACGGCCCAGACTCCTACGGGAGGCAGCAGTGGGGAATATTGGACAATGGGCGAAAGCCTGATCCAGCAATGCCGCGTGAGTG
>JANORN010000076.1:0-2948 GCA_031415355.1 Novosphingobium sp.
TGGCCATAGATCTCAGCCAGCGCTGCGGCATCGGCGGGAATGGCGGGTTCGATCTGCATGGTCCGCCAAGATTGCGTGGCAAAGGCGGCGGGATCAAGCAAATTGCGCTGCCCTGCCCGCGCGCCTATGGTTCGCCGCCTATGCCGCAATCCCGCTTTCCTTTTGCCTGCGCCGACGGCTTGCGGCGTGGCTGACCGCATGATCACCAGCGCTGCGCCGCGCCGGGTCTGCGTGATCGGGGCTGGCCTCGGCGGTCTGGCGCTGGCACTGCGGTTGCAGGCCGCCGGGGTCGCCACGGTGCTGGTCGAGGCGCGCGCGCAGCCCGGTGGGTTCACCGCCGCAATCGAACGCGGTGGCTTCCGGTTTGATGGTGGACCGTCGGGCCTGTCCGATCTGGCCGCCTTGGCCGATCTGGACCAGCGGCTGGGCGGAACGTTGATCCCGGCGCTGGACTTGCAGCGGATTGATCCCGCTTGGCGATTCAGCTGGCCCGATGGCGCGGTGCTGAACTGGAGTGCCGATGCCGCGGCACAGCGGCAGGCCGTGGCCAGCTTTGCTCCTGGCGATACGGCGGGATACGAAGAATTCCTGCGACACGCGCAGGGCCTATGGCAGGACCTGCACGATCACGGCCAAGCCGCAGCGCGGCGCGCACCGGCAGCGCTGGCCCGGCTGGTGCCCGGGCTGCTGCGGCACCACGGCTGGCGCTCGCTCCACGGCTTGATTGCGCGCTGTGTAACGCACGATCAGCTGCGCGACGCGCTCAGCTTTCCGGCGCTGATGCAGGGGGCCAATCCCTATACCGCCCCCGCCACTCTCGCGGCCTGGCATCACGCCGCGCGCACCGGGCTGTGGTATCCACGCGGCGGCATGGGGCAGCTGGCGGCAGCGCTGCTGGCACAGTTTGAGGCGCTGGGCGGCACTGTGCGGCTGCACGATCCGGTGTTGCACGTGGCGACGCTGGGCAACCGGGTGAGCGAAGTGGAAACCGCCAGCGGCTGGCGCGAGCGGTTTGACGCGGTGGCCAGCAATGCCGATGCGCTGCACACCTGGCGCGACCTGCTGAGCGGGACCGAGCGCGGGCGTGACCGCGCGCGCAAGCTGGCGCGCCAGCACTTTGCCCCCAGCATGTTCGTGGTCCATTTCGGCGTCGAAGGATCGTGGCCTGGCATTCCGCACAACACCGTGCTGTTCGGCCCGCGCTTCAAGGGCCTGCTGGATGATATCTTCACCCATGGCGTGCTGCCGCGCGATCAGCTGATCATCCTTAGTCATCCCAGCGTGACTGACCCGTCAGTCGCGCCGCCGGGCAAAAGCACCTTTACTGCGATGATCCCGGTGGCGCATCAGGGCAAACTGCCGATCGATTGGGATGCGCTGGGTCCGCTGATCGAGCGCCGGGTGCTGGCCGAAGTCGGGCGGCGGCTGATCCCCGATCTGGAGGACCGGATCGTGATGAAGTTCCACCGCAGCCCGCGCGATCATGCGCTGGACCTGAACGCCGCCTTCGGCAGTGCCTTTGCGCTGAAACCGGGGCTTGCGCAAAGCGGGTTTCTGCGTCAGCCGGCGCGCGATGCCGCCCTGGCCAACCTGTATTTCGTGGGCGCCGCGACCCCGCAAGGGGCCGGAACCGGCGGGGTACTGGCCTCCGCCCGGGCCACGGCCCAGTTGATGATTGAGGATCTGCGATGAACCGAATTGCCGTCTATTGCGGGTCCGCCAGCCCGGCCGATCCGCGCTATCTGGAGCTGGCCGAACTGGTCGGGCGCACGCTGGCGCAGCGCGGGATCGGCGTGGTCTATGGCGGCGGGCGGCTGGGGCTGATGGGCGCGGTCGCCAAAGGTGCGCTGGAGGCGGGCGGCGAAGTGATCGGGGTGATCCCCGAGGCGTTGTCAGGCAAAAGCGGCCCAAGTGCAATGGGGGGCGGCGAAGTGGCCAACCATGATTGCACCGAGCTGCACATCGTACCCGGCATGCATGAGCGCAAGCTGGCTTTCACCAATCTGTCCGACGGGTTCCTGACCATCCCCGGCGGGGTCGGCACGATGGACGAGCTGTGGGAAGCGGTCAGCTGGGCGCAGTTGGGCTATCACGCCAAGCCGGTGGGTCTGCTCAACGCCTTTGGGTTCTTCGATCATCTGCTGGCGTTCAACCGCCATATGGCCGAGGTCGGCTTTGTCCGCCCCGCGCACCAGGGCATCCTGATCGCCGAGAACGAACTCGACCTGCTGCTGACCCGGATGGCCGCGCACGAGCCGCACACGCCGATCTTCGCGATGAAGATCAACGATCTGTGAGCGATTGGCCCAGCCGCGTTAGGCTTAGATCACGACCGCCGTGCCCGACGTAGCGACCATCAGCATCGAGCCGTTGGCACCGATCACTTCGTAATCGATATCGACGCCGATCACGGCATTGCCGCCCAGGCTGGCCGCCTGGGCTTCCATTTCTTCCAGCGCCTGCTTGCGCGCGCGGGCCAGCACGTCTTCATACGAACCAGACCGTCCGCCGACGATATCACGTACGCTGGCGAACAGATCGCGGAACATGTTCGCGCCGACGATGACCTCGCCGGTCACGATGCCCAGATACTTCTGAACTGGGCGGCCCTCGACGACGGCAGTGGTGGTAGAGATCATGGACTGGCTCCTGATGACAAGTTCGGATGCCAATCAGATAGGCACGGACCAGCCCGCGTCAACCGAGCCCGAGCGCGGCCTTGTAGAGGTCCAGAATGGTTTCCATTTCGGCGCGGTCGTCTGGCTTCATTTTGCGCAGCCGCACAATCTGCTTCATGATCTTGGCGTCATAGCCCACGGCCTTGGCTTCGCCATAGACGTCCTTGATATCATCGCCGATCCCCTTCTTCTCTTCTTCCAGCCGCTCGACACGTTCGATCAGCAGGCGCAGGCGGTCATCGGTGGTCTCGGCCATGGGAAGTGCTCCGG
>JANORN010000077.1:0-6229 GCA_031415355.1 Novosphingobium sp.
TGGCAATTCGTGCCGCTGATGATGGCCAACATGTGCCTGATCGGGTTCATTGGCGCGAACTTCGGCTCGATTGCCCTGCAACCGTTTGAACGCACCGCCGGGGCGGCCAGTTCGTTCCAGATGTTCGCGCGGATGCTGATCGGATCGGGGATCGGCGCAGTGATCGGCCAAGCCTATGATGGCTCGGCCTTGCCGCTTGCGCTGGGCCTGCTGATCGGCGCGCTGCTGTCGCTGATAATGGTGCTGCTGAGCGAACGCGGCCGACTGTTCCGCCGCCTGACACCGCCAGGCGTCAATCGTCCGGTGCCGGATACGCCGGTCCGTTAAACCTGAAGCCTCAAGACGTTGCTTCGTGGAAGGGCAAGGCAGCGGGAGATCGGCTTGAATTACAAGCCGTTTTAAGCCCGCGCCTCTGCCACACCCGCCGAATTGTGCCGCAGCGCCTTCAGCACACAGTCCACGATTTGCGGCGCGTTCAATCCAGCGGCGTCGTATTGCTTGTCCGGCGCGTCGTGGTCCTGGAACACATCGGGCAGGCGTAGCGTGCGGATTTTGAGGCCAGCGTCGGTCAGGCCCAGGTCGCTCGCCATGGTCAGAACATGCGCGCCGAGGCCTCCGATTGCGCCTTCTTCGACCGTGATGATCACTTCGTGCGTGGCCATCAAGCGGCGAATCAGTTCCTCATCAAGCGGCTTGGCAAACCGCAGATCGGCCACGGTGGTGGACAGCCCTTTGGCTTCCAGCTGGTCCGCCGCCTTGAGCGCTTCGGCGAGCCGGGTGCCGAGCGAGAGCAGCGCGACCTTGGTCCCTTCACGGACCACCCGGCCTTTGCCTATTTCCAGCCGTTGCGGCGTGGCAGGCAGCGCCACGCCAGTGCCATTGCCGCGTGGATAGCGGAAGGCGATCGGGCCGCTATCATGGCAGGCTGCCGTATAGGTCATGTGGACCAGCTCGGCCTCGTCCGCTGCGGCCATCACCACGAAATTGGGCAGGCTGGCGAGGTACGTGACGTCGAACGACCCCGCGTGCGTCGCCCCGTCTGCACCGACCAGGCCCGCGCGGTCAATCGCGAAGCGCACCGGTAGATTCTGGATCGCCACGTCATGCACCACCTGATCGTAAGCCCGCTGGAGGAAGGTGGAATAGATCGCGCAGAACGGACGCATCCCTTGCGCGGCGAGGCCAGCAGCGAAGGTGACCCCGTGCTGCTCGGCAATGCCAACGTCAAAGCTGCGCTCAGGGTGCGCTTTTGCAAATTTGTCCACCCCGGTGCCACTGGGCATCGCGGCAGTGATGGCGCAAATCTTCGGATCGGTTTCGGCCAGCATGGCCAGCGTCTCGCCAAACACGTTCTGATACGCCGGAGCGCCAGCCGCGCTCTTGACCTGCTGCCCCGTGATCACATCGAACTTTTGCACGCCGTGGTATTTATCCGCGCTGGCCTCTGCCGGGGCATAGCCCTTACCTTTTTGCGTCACCACATGGATCAGGCACGGGCCTTCAGCGGCATCGCGGACATTCTCCAGGATCGGTACCAGCTGATCGATGTTGTGTCCGTCAATCGGGCCGACGTAATAGAACCCCAGTTCTTCAAACAGCGTTCCGCCCATCGCCATCCCGCGCGCAAATTCATCGGTCTTCTTGGCAGCGCGATGCAGCGGTTCGGGCAATTTGCGGCTGAGCCGCCGGGCGATATCGCGCACTTTCAGGAACGGGCGCGAGGAGACCAGCTTGGCCAGATAGGCTGAAAGCCCGCCAACCGGCGGCGCGATCGACATGTCGTTGTCATTCAGGATCACCACCAGGCGGTTGCCGGCCTGCTGCGCATTGTTCATCGCCTCATAGGCCATGCCAGCGCTCATTGCGCCGTCGCCGATTACCGCGATCCCTTTGCCCAGAGTACCCGCCAGCTTGTTCGCCACGGCAAAACCAAGCGCAGCGGAGATCGAAGTAGAGGAATGCGCTGCGCCGAACGGATCGTATTCGCTCTCGCTGCGCTTGGTAAAACCGGACAGGCCACCGCCACTGCGCAAAGTACGAATTCGGTCCCGCCGCCCGGTCAGGATCTTGTGCGGATAAGCCTGGTGGCCAACATCCCAGACCAGCCGGTCAGCGGGGGTGTTGAACACATAGTGGATCGCCACGGTCAGTTCGACCACGCCGAGGCCGGAACCAAGATGCCCGCCGGTAGTGCCGACCGCGCTGATCATTTCGGCGCGCAGCTCATCTGCGAGCTGGCGAAGCTGGCTGGGCGCAAGCTGGCGGAGGTCAGCCGGGGTATCGACTGTATCGAGAAGCGGGGTCGCCGGAGTTTGGCTCATAGTCGGGGCATTACACGCTTAAATCGCCGGTGTCGATTGAGACCAAAAGGGCATTTTCGCGGCAGGTCAATTGCAGCTTTCGCAGACCCCGCGTAGTTCGACTACCGGGCGGATATCCGCGAACCCAGCATTATGTGCAGCATCGACCAGTGCGCCGGTCAGCTTGTCATCATCGATATGAACGGCCTTTCCGCAGGTGTCGCAGATCAAAAAGATGCAATCGTGGCGGCAGCCGGGGTGCGGGTTGGCGATATAGGCGTTGGCGCTTTCAACCCGGCGGGCGAGATTCGTGCCAACGAACAGATCGAGGATCCGGTAAACCGAATTGGCCGCCACCCGCTTGCCGCGCGCCTGCGAAACGCCTTCGGCAATGTCATAGGCCGAGGCCGGGCGCGGCTGATCGGCCAACACCCCGAACACTTCGGCGCGCATCGCGGTCCACTGTTCACCCGCATCGATCAATGCGTGCCGCGCGGCTTCGACCAAATGATCGCCGGTGTGTTCGTGATGATGATGCTGCGCCATAGCCGCGATATAGGCGTTCGTGCCGCTCGCGGCAAATCCTCACGGATCAGTTGCCGGTGACAGCCTTGCTGCGCATTGCATCGGCGACATCGCGGGCTTCGCGGTTACCGGCCTCTGCCGCCAAGGTCCACTGGCGGTTGGTACGGCAGCTGAGGTTGCGCTTGACCAGCGATCCTGGCGCTTCGCTGCGTTCACAGCGGATGTAGAACGGATGACTGCGCGCTACCTTGGCATTGTGCGCGCGGATTTCCGCCTGGCTCATCTGCTTGGGGTTGGGTTCGACCGGATCGGCCGGGCTCGCGACCGGCGCAGCGGCGGTCAGCAAGGCGAGTGCAGCAGTTAGCATAGGCAATTCCTCTCAACTGACTGGCAAAGCGTGCGCTCAGCCTTTGCCATTGCTCCAGCCGCGCTGCAGCCCTTCGGTAGCCTCGCGCGCTTCGCGGTTACCGGCGTCGTCCACCCGGCTCCATTCCTCGTTGGTGCGGCAAACCGAGCGTTTGCGCACCAGCGATCCGGTTTCACCAACCCGCTCACAGCGAATGTAATTGGGATGATCACGCGAAAGATTGGCATTGTAAGCGCGGATTTCAGCCGCCGTCATCTTGGTGGGGCCGGTCGTGACCGCAGCGGGCGATGCGGCCGTCAGCAATAGACCAAGTGCAACCGTAAGCATGCAGAAGTACTCCTGATTTACAGCGCGCAGATTATCGGCAAACCAGTATGCAGGCAAGCACCTGTTATTGCATGACTGATCCCGCTAACGCGCCATCGGCTGTGGCGAAATAGCGGACTACGGCCTGTTGTTCGCGCGGGCTGAGGTGCGGGTTCCAAGTATCGATGATCAATACAGCGCGGCGTTGCTCGCTGGTATTCCACGCTTCGTGCTCGATCGTATCGTCAAAGGCGAAGGCGCGGCCTGCCACCCAATCGCGGGTCTCGCCGCCGACTCGAAAGCCGCAGCCCGGGGGTACTTCCAGCGCCAGATGCACGATCGCACGGGTGTTGGTCACTCCGGTGTGCGGCGGGATCTGGCTGCCGGGGCGCAAAATCGAAAAGAACGCATTAGGCGCGCGCCCGGGGATCCGCGCCAGCGGCAAGCGCTCCAGCAGCGCCGCCGTCTGCGGACAGCGGGCGATCACCGGCGGATTGGGGCGGCCATATTCCCACAAGAAGCAGGCCGACCAATCGAGCGAGCCATCAAGCGCGCTCCAGTTGTTCGATGGCGTCCCCGCCTCCAGCTGCACATAGGGGCGGAGCGCCGGGCCGGGATCGGCCAGCAAGGCCTGCAACTCCGTGCGGACTGCGGCGGTGCTTGCTTCCAGTTCAGCGAACCAGGGGAAATGTTCGCGGTCAAAAAATTCGTCGGCGGGCAGGAATGGATAAAGCGCCCCGGCGCAGTGGTTCTGGAACACCTGCCGCTGACCCAAAGCAACGCCGACGAAAGCCGCGACCCGGCGGGCCTCGAGCGGATCATAGCCATTATCGGCGGCAGTGACGGCCGCGCTAGCCGCCGCCAGCCTGGCGCGCAAGCTGGCGCAATAGGCCTCACCCGCCGCCAGTTCCTGTGTGATGTCCGAGGCTAGCCCGGGCAAGTGCGCGCCCAGTTGCTGCACCGCCGCCCAGGCCAGCAAGGCGCGGGTTTCCTGTTCCTGGCGCTGGAGCAATTGCGCCAAGCGGAGCTGCGCGATGAAATCCATGCGATCCAGGCTGAGCGCCGCGTTGAGCGCTTGTTCTTCGCCTACGCTGTCGTCCGCGAGCCGGTGCGCATGAGCTAGATTGCGCCACAGCGGGCCCGCCCCCGGATCGGCGACGGTCGCACGGACAAATGCAGCAATCGCCGTTGCGGGATCACTCTGGCTCAGCGCAGCCATCCCGGCGGCATTGGCCTGCCGGGCGGCATCCTGATTGGCGGGAATTGGGTCTGACGTCATTGCCTTCGCCTAATCGCGCGGGGCATCGCGGGCAAGAGGGGTGTTGCCCTGCGCTGGCGCGCTGCCTAGGCTGGCGGGTATGACTGAACCAGCCGATCTGCTGTGCGATCCCGAATGGTACGCGCATCGCTATGTTGAAAGCACCGACGCTTTCCGCCTGATCCGGCTGGCGCGGAATGAGCACGCGGGCATCCCGTTCCTGATCGATTCTTACCTGGGAACCGACCGCGCAATGCGAGATATCCCAGCTGAGACTTGCCTTAGCACGCTTGGCAAAGGTTCGCTGCAATTCCTGTTTCACTCGGCCTTTTGTGGCTCGACCCTGCTGACCCGAGCGCTCGATCGGCCCGGCTTGGCGATGGGACTCAGCGAGCCGTTGATGTTGAATGATGTGGTCGGCTTTCGTCGGCGGGGCGCAGACCTGCGCGCGGTTGCGCGCATGGCCGATGCCGCGCTGCGGTTGCTGGCGCGGCCCTATGGGGTCGGCGAAACTGTAGTGGTCAAGCCTTCGAACTTAATCAATCCGCTCGCCGAACTGCTGCTGGCGCTGCAACCATCGGCGCGCGCGGTATTTCTCTATGCCCCGCTGGAAACCTACTTGATCTCGGTAGCGCGCAAGGGGCTGCATTGCCGCCTATGGGTGCGTGAGCTGCTCGAAGGGTTCCTGCGGGAAGGATATGCCGAATTTGGCTTCACCTCCGAAGAGCTGTTCCGCCAGAGCGACCTGCAAGTCGCAGCAGTGGGCTGGCTGGCTCAGCATCGACATTTTGCAGCACTGGCGGAAAAGTTCGGTTCGGGCCGTATTGCAACGCTTGATGCTGATCGGATGACCGCCGATCCGATGACCGCGCTGACGGCGGTGACGCGGCACTATGGCCTGGCAGCAGACGCAACGATGCTGGCCGAGATCGCTGCGGGACCTGCGTTTACCCTACATTCGAAATCGGGCGCAGCCTTCACGCCCGAACGGCGCGCGCAGGAATATGCTGTCGCGCGCGCGGCCTATGGTGACGAAATCAGCATGGTGCTGGAATGGGCGACGCAGGTTGCGGGCGGTGCCGGGATCGCGCTGGAACCGCCCCATGCGCTGCTGGCTCAGGGGTCGTAGCCGAACTTTTCCAGCCACGGCGCGAGAATTGGCAGCACCGCTTCAAACTGCCGCGCATAAGGCCGCCACTGGCCAGAGCCGTCATACAACCCTTTGCGGACTTGTGCGGCGCTGGCCGTGGCCACCCCGCGCCGCTGCGCGGTTGCGCCGAACTGGCGCAGGGCATCGGACCACGGCAGCCCGGCAAACGCGCACAGCGTCTGCGTTTCGGCATCGAACTCCCGCACCAGCGCCTCATAACGGACTTCGTGGCTGCTCAGTCCGTAGCGGTCCAAGCACAAGTCAATCAGTTGCATCATCGCTGCATAATGCCGCGCGGTTCCAGCCAGTGTGGTGAAATCGAG
>JANORN010000078.1:0-3437 GCA_031415355.1 Novosphingobium sp.
CCCGGCGCGATGACGAGATCAAGGAGCAGATCAGCCGTGTCCATGAGGCCAGCTTCGGCCTCTATGGCACCCGCAAAGTCTGGCACCAGTTACGGCGTCAGGGAACCAAGGTGGCCAAGTGCACCGTGGAACGGCTGATGCGGGGCATGGGGCTGGCGGGCATAAGGCGCGGGAAGACTTGCGTGACCACCGTCAGCAACCCGAAGGCGCCGTGCCCGCTCGACAAGGTCAACCGCGAGTTCCAGGTCAGCCGACCCAACGCGCTGTGGGTGGTCGATTTTACCTATGTCCACACCTGGACCGGGTTCGTCTACGTTGCCCTCGTGATCGACGCCTTCGCGCTGTCACGCGGACTCACGCTGGAAGGGTTGATGGTCAGCTACTTCCTGCGCAATTCGATGATGTATGACACGCTCATGCAGATGGGCCGCTGGTTCGGATATCGCGCTAACATCGTTGCCTATGCAATCAGCAAGATCGCGCACGATGTTGCAAGGCTGAATCTGAGCATCGGTTTCGACAGGGTGTGGAAGCTCCAGGCGCTTTCACCAAACTTCATCGCTGCGCTTGAGATCGCATCTAAGGCCGCAAATGAAGTGCTGATAGACCCGCCTGCGATGACAAGAAACGTCACGGAATGGGCAAAGAATCAGGCTTGCTGGAATCGGGTGAAAGGTCTGGCAATCAATTGGCCTGAAGAATGGCTCGACGAGATGCTTACCGGCTCAGAGCAGAAAAATGAGAAGCGGTCAGATGTAAAAGAACAGCGCGTTCTCAACGGTATAGAGGCACAGGCGGCGGTTGTCAACGCAGGTGGGGCATTCTGGCAAGCGGCGCGAGTTTGGGCCTCAGCCCGGAAGATTCTTACCCCGATGGAATCTGGAATCCTGGATGTCGCAGCGGCTGTTCCCGACCGGCTGCCAAGCGACAAGCAAAGCCTCAGAGCGATAGAGGCGCTTCGAAAAATGGTCGCCGAGGGCTATGAGAACGGTGGTGATCTTGTTTGAACCTTGGACTGTTTGCCAGGCGTTCCCCGCACGGTTTGAATGCTCAGAGCATCGCCAAGTTTTCTGCGCAATCGGCCAACATAAACCTCGATAGCGTTCGGGCCTGCCTCGTCATCAAAATCGAACAACTGCTCCGATATCTGCTCCTTACTGACAACACGGCCGATGCTGGCAAGCAAAATCTCAAGCAACCGGAACTCGCGGTTCGGCAAGGTGATCTGGACGTCGTCGATCCGAACCAGCTTCGCAATCCCATCGAAATGCAGTTTGCCAACCTCTAGGCTGCTCGACGCTGTTCCCGTCGCACGGCGCAGCAGCGCCCGGCAACGTGCGTCGAATTCGCGAACGTCAAAGGGTTTGGAGAGATAGTCGTCAGCACCAATATCAAGCGCATCAACCCGGTCATCCATCCTGGACCGCGCCGTCAGCATCAGCACCGGGGTCACGTCGCCGCGCCTGCGCAGCGCCCGAAGTAGCGTTATGCCGTCCATTGACGGCAATTCGATGTCCAAGATTATCGCATCATACTTCTGGTAGCTAAGAATGTCGTTCGCCGCCTCACCGTCTTTTTCCCAGTCAACAGCATGGCCGTCCTGTTTGAGGCGCCTGGATAGCGCATCACCAAGATCGGCATCATCCTCGACTATGAACAAGCGCATCGCAGCTCAAATGCAGGGTTTGTCCGCTTGGCGGCTGGGCGCTGCACACCGTGAAAGCTCTCAGTCACTTGCTATCCCAACTATCCTAACCGCCAGACTGACCTTAGCGCTTCGTTCTACAAATGGCATTATCAATGTGTTGGACCAGCCAATACCAAGCAAGCCTGACGTCGACCTGTCATGCTCGCCGCCCATTGTGATCCGCGCAGAGCCGCAGGCGGTGGTGCAGAATTCGTTGCACTTCGCAGCGCTGCGCTGGCGCTAGTTCTCCGGCGCGACCGACTTTACGACGCCTAAATCTCGCCGCGCGCCCGGCGGATCGCAAACCAGCGTTCGACGTTCTGGTTGTGCTGTTGCAACGTTGGCGCGAACAGGTGCCCGCCGGTCCCGTCGGCGACCATGTAGAGCGAGTCAGTCTTGGCCGGATTGAGCACGGCCGCGATTGAGGCGCGACCGGGGTTGGTGATCGGACCTTTGGGCAAGCCAATCATCGAATAAGTGTTGTAATCGTTGATTGCCTGGATCTCCGACTGGCGGATGCGGCGGCCCAGCGGTTTGCCTTTGGTGATCGGATAAATGATCGTGGGATCGGCTTGCAGCATAATCCCCTGCCGCAGCCGGTTGGAATAGAGCCCGGCAACGATCTCGCGCTCGCTGGCCTTGCCGGTTTCCTTTTCCACTATGGCCGCTAGCGACAGCGCCTCCTCTGGCGTGGCTACGGCGATGCCCGGGGCGCGTTTGGCCCAAAGTTCGGCGAGTGTGCGCTGCATCGCGGTCTGCATCCGCCGCAAGACCGCCTGGCGGCTCTCCCCGCGTTCGATCTCATAGGTATCAGGCAGGACCGTGCCTTCAAACGGTACGGTGATCGTGCCGGTCAGGCTGGGGTGCGCCATTAGCCGGTCATAGACCATGATCGAAGGCATCCCTTCAGGGATGGTCACAAACCGACGCAGAACCTGATCGCCCTGGATCACGTCCAGAATTTTGGACGGGCTGGCCCCCTTGGGTAGCATGAACTCGCCCGCCTTGATCGACGAGCCCGCGCTGAACAGCCGTGCGCGCAATTTGAAGAAGGCGGCGCTGGAAATCGCGCCGTCTTTCTCCAGCTTGGCCGCGACGCTGGACAGGCTGGAGCCATCGGGCACCACGAATGCGGTATCCTTGGCGAGCGGCCCGGCGCTGTACCAGCCGCTGGTGAACCAGCCAAATGCAGCACCCATCGCCAGGATCGCAAGCAAGATTGGCAGGCAACCGCGGCGGCTAAGCAGCATCAGTCTTCCACCGCTTTCACGATCAGGCTGGCATTGGTGCCGCCAAAGCCGAAGCTGTTGTTCAGCGCCGCGCGCACCCGGCGCCGTTTGGCGGTGTGCGGGACCAGATCGACGCCGTCGGTGCCTTCATCGGGGTTATCCAGATTGAGCGTTGGCGGGACGATCTGATCGCGGATTGCCAGGATGCAGAAGATCGTTTCGACTGCCCCAGCCCCGCCCAGTAGGTGCCCGATGGCGCTCTTGGTACTGCTCATCGAAGCGCCGCTCAGATCATCGCCGAGCACGCGTTTGACCGCGCCCAGTTCCAGCGTGTCCGCCATGGTCGAGGTCCCGTGCGCGTTGACATAGTCAATGTCACCCGGCTCCATCCCGGCCTTGCGCATCGCCATCCGCATGGAGAGCTCTGCGCCTTTGCCTTCGGGGTGCGGCGCGGTAACGTGATAGGCATCGCCTGACAGGCCATAGCCGACCACTTCGGCATAGATCTTCGCGCCGCGCGC
>JANORN010000079.1:0-21979 GCA_031415355.1 Novosphingobium sp.
GGCATCGGTAGCATACGCTCAAAAGGCTAACGGAGGATAAGCAGAGTTTAGCGTTAGAAATGGCGCTGTTCCAATCTAATAGGAATTTGGTGCTTCCTGCCCTCAAGCCGCCGCGCCCAGCATGAAATCCACATGCACCCCGTCATAGGGGAACACTACGCCTTTCTCGTCGCGCTCGATTACGCCTGCCGCCAGCAGGGCGTGGACATCGCCGTGGACGGCTTTGACATCGCGCTCCAGACGGCGGGCCACTTCGCGGATCGACATGGTCCCCTGGCCAGTCATGGTGCGCAGAATTTCGGTGCGTTTGGGGCTGAGGGTCTTCCACATCTGCTCGACCGAGAGGAACGCGATATGATTACCCTGTGGCTCGCCCCGAAACGCGGCGGCCATGCGCGCTTTTGCCGCATCGAGCGAGGTGATCCCCACCGTCACAATGTTATTCATGCTTGCCTCCATCGCTCGACATCGGTCCAGAAATCGCTCTGCAACTGCCCAAGGTCTGTGAACACATAGTCCACCTCGGTTTCGCCAATGTGTTTGTGGTCGCCCTTTCCTGCTTCATTGTCGTAGCGCAGCATGCAGATCGCTTGGTGGACCAGCGCAAGCCGATATTTGAAACTATGCGCGCTGCCAGTCAGCGGCTTGGGCAATTTCCACACAATCAGTTCGGCAAACGTGTCGTCATCCAGCACGATCCGTTCTCGCAAGATGGCTTGCGCTTTCATGTTGGAGTCGATGCCATCACAAGCCGGTGTTGTCAATATTTCCAACGACCGACGAGCGACTGCAGGTTGCGTTTCCGTAATATCGCTGGCAGCTTTACGCGGTGCTAACACTTGCGCGGCTATAGCGCTTGCGTGACCAGGAAAAAAACCCAGAACCAGACGCAATTGCCCCGCGATCTTCCGGTGATGGCGGTGCTTGGCCTGTCGAATCCCAGCAGTGGTGATTGGGGACGGCTGCGCGGGCTGCAATATTCCAGTCTGGCCAAAGCCTCCAACTTGCGCATTCTGACCCAGGCGATCGCGGCGCTGGCGGTGTTCAAGCTCTTCTTTACCTCCATACATCTGGGCTGGCTGGCAGGCTGGTTCGTCGCGCTGGGAGCCAGCCTGGCTTATGGAGTCGTTCAGGATCGCGCGCTGGCCGATGCCGATAAACGGCGGCTCAGCACCGATGAAGTTAATCGGCAATCGCTAACCTCGATCGCCAATGCCTTGATCTGGACGGTGCCGATTGCTTGTTTCGCGCCGTTCGCACCGCCCGAATCGCGGCTGGAATTCTGGGCAATTGCCGCCATGCTGATGACGGCATCGGCGATTGTACTGCCCGCTGTACCGCTTGGAACGATGCTGTTTGGCGGAATCGTCGGCGTTTCGTCAGCCGTGGGATTTGCGACGATCGGCGGGTTCGACATGGCCGGCCTCACACTGCTGTTTGTGGCGGTGATTGCGATTGGCACGCTTGAAGCGGCCCGCAACTTTCTAATCGCGCGAATCGCCGAAGCAGGGATGGCGGAGAAGACCGAAGTGGTTTCGCTGTTGCTGCGTGAATTCGAAGAAGGTGAGGCGGACTGGCTGTGGCAAATTGATACTGCCCGCCGGGTCCGTTCAATCAGCCCGCGCTTTGCGTTCGCGCTGGGGTTGGACCCCGAGCAGATTGACGGACAGTCATTCGTTCAGTTGATTGCCGGGTCGGCTTGGGAAACCGGTAAATTCCCGGCTTCCCTGCACGATTTGGCCGAGCGGCTGAAGCGCCGTGAGAGCTTTTCCAACCTGATCGTCAAGGTTTCAATCGATGGACAGCAGCGCTGGTGGGAGCTTTCCGGCACGCCCAAACTGGACGATAATGGCAATTATGACGGGTTTCGCGGGGTCGGTTCGGATGTAACCGAGCAGCGCGAAAGTTCCGAAAAAATCGCACACATGGCGCGCTATGACACGCTAACGGGTTTGCCGAACCGGATGATGCTGACCGAAGCACTCGGCGATGCCATGCGCTATGCTGAGCAATGGCGAACTAAGTGTGCATTCTTGATGATCGATCTTGACCGATTCAAGGCGGTCAATGATACCCTGGGGCACCAAGTGGGCGACCAAATGCTGGCGCAAGTTTCGGCGCGGCTCAAAAACCTGGTCACCGAAAATGAGCTATGCGGCCGGCTTGGCGGCGATGAATTTGCCGTGGTTGTGCGCGATGCGTCCGATCAAAAGCACGTGAAGCGCGTAGCTGAAGCGGTAATCGAACTCCTGTCGCGGCCATACGAAATCAACAATCACACGCTTTATGTCGGGGCAAGTGTCGGCAGTGCGACCGGGCCGCGCGATGGCACCACCGTTGAAACGCTGATGCGCAATGCCGATCTGGCGCTGTATCGGTCCAAGGAAGAGGGCGGCGGCCAACATCATGTTTACGAACCTGTGTTACATGCGCAAGCCGAAGAACGCCGGAAACTCGAAATGTCGCTCCGCCGAGCGCTGGAACGCAACGAATTCCGGCTGAATTATCAGCCAGTGGTTGACGCGAATGACGAAAGCATTGTCAGCTTCGAAGCACTATTGCGCTGGCAAAGTGCGGAGCACGGTGCGGTCAGCCCGGTGAAATTCATTCCGTTGGCAGAAGATACCCGCCAGATTGTGCCGATTGGCGAATGGGTGCTGCGTGAAGCGTGCCAAGAAGCGATGAACTGGCCGAGCAACATCAAGGTGGCGGTCAACGTATCAGGCGAACAGCTGCTTTCGGCCAATTACATCGACACTGTCGTTAGCGCCCTTTCCACCACCGGGCTACCGCCGCACCGGCTTGAAATCGAAGTGACTGAGAGCATTTTCCTGCGCGATGCAACCACCGCGCGGGCAGCATTAGAACAGATCATGGCGCTGGGCTGCGGCGTCGCGCTGGATGATTTCGGCACCGGCTATTCGTCGCTGGGCTATATCCGCAACCTGCGTTTTTCAACGATCAAAGTTGATCGCAGTTTTGTGCAAGGCGCGGCGACAGGCAATCCGGAAAGCCTTGCGATTATCCGCGCGGTTGTGGCCATGGCCGATAGCCTTGAGATGTCGACCACCGCAGAAGGTGTTGAAACTGATGCTGAATTGGCCATGATCCGGCAACTGGGCTGCAAGAAAATCCAGGGCTATTACTTCGGTCGGCCGATGCCCGCAGCCGACGCCCGCGAGCTGTTCATGCCCAACCGATTGCGCGTGTCTGCGCACGGCTAAGCAGGCCGCAATCAGGCGTCGATCAAGCCGCGCAGCACGCTCTCAAACAACCCGCGCCCGTCACGGCCGCCATGGGCAGATTCGATCATCCGTTCGGGATGCGGCATCATCCCCAGTACATTACCAGCCGCGTTCAGTACGCCAGCAATCTGCCGGGCCGAGCCGTTGACTGCTTCGGTATAGCGAAACGCCACCCGGCCTTCACCTTCGATCCGGTCCAGCGTTGCGGCATCGGCATAATAGTTGCCGTCATGGTGCGCCACCGGGATAGTGATTTCTTGCCCCGCCGCATAACCTGCGGTGAACAGCGTCTGGTTATTGGCAACGGTCAGGCGGACATCGCGGCAAACGAAGTTGATCCCGGCATTGCGCATCAAGGCACCCGGCAACAGGCCTGCTTCGGTCAAGACTTGAAAGCCGTTGCAAACGCCCAGCACCGTCACCCCGCGATTGGCAGCATCCACCACCGCTTGCATCACCGGACTGCGCGCCGCCATCGCGCCAGAGCGCAAGTAATCGCCGTAAGAAAATCCGCCCGGCAGCGCGATGAAATCCAGCCGAGCGGGCAGTTCGGCATCGCCGTGCCACACCCGCTGCACTTCGCCGCCACAGACCTGTTCGATTGCGACCGCCATGTCGCGGTCGCAATTGGAACCGGGAAAGGTGATGACAGCGGCGCGAAAAGTCATGCCGGGTCTCGCTCGATCCGGTAGTTTTCGATCACCAGATTGGCCAGCAATTGCTTGGCCATGGTCTCAAGTTCAGCGTCGGTTACGCTGGCATCGACGTCGAGCTCGATCATTTTGCCCGCACGCACGTCCTGCACCCCGGCAATACCCAAACCCTCGATCGCGTGGTGAATGGCGCGGCCCTGAGGATCGAGCACCCCGGCTTTCAGGCTTACGAATACGCGGACCTTCATGGCAACAGCCTTTCACGGGGCAGGGCAGGAGACTCGCCCGCGCCTATGCCGCCAGAGCGGCGAATGGGCAAGCACGACAGAGTGGTCAATCGACAGGAATCAATCGGATGTTGCTTGGGTGGGCAGCACCAGTACTTCCAGCGCCTGGTCCACTGCCAGATAGCGCGCAATCAGCGCCTGAAGGTCCGCAGCAGTCACCGCGCGCAGGCGGGCTTCGGCTTGCTTGAAGCGGTCGATCCGGTCGGGCTTGGATTGCGCGCGCTCGGTATAGCTCATCCAGCCGCCGTTGCCTTTCAGCCGGTTGGCCAGCCCCTCCAGCATCGGCGCGCGAGCGCGCTGGATCAGGTCGGCGCTGATTGGTTCGTCGCGCAGGCGGGCGAGCGCCTTGCGGATTGCGGCGCGCGCGGAAGCGACTTCCCCGGTGGCCAATGCTGCCGAGATTGAGATTGTGCCCCAGTCACGCCAGACCCGCGAGGTTTCGCTCGAAACCCCTGGGGAATAGGCCTTGCCCAGTTCTTCGCGCAGCGTGTCGGTGATGGTGATTTGCAAGACCCGGTCAAGCAACTGCAATTGCTGCACCGCCACCGGATCTTCGCCGTCACGCGTGGGCCACGTAAGTTGGAGCAAGGCCTGGTCGCTGGGCCCGCTATGCCTCAGCACGCGCGGCTGCCGGGTGCTGGTAAAGGTCCGTCCGCGTTGCGCCGGATAGTCCCTGAACGCCGGTTCCCGCTGTGGCAGCGTGCCCAAGGTGTGGGCCACCAGCGCGATCGCCTGATCTTCGTCGAGATCTCCGACTAGGGCAATTTCGATCGCGCCGTTGTGCAGCCGGTCGCCGATATCGGCGCGCAGTTTGGCAAAGGTCAGTGCCCGGTATTCTTCGACCGGGCGCAACGAAAACCGCGGATCGTTGTTAGAGATGATCGCCCCTAGTTCTGCCCCCAGCACGGAGCCGGGCGTGGCCCGTAGCGCGGCAAACCAGTTGTTGACGGCTTGACGATAGACCACCTCGCCAGCCGGACGATATCCCGGATCGGTCAGAAAAGCGGTCATCAGCTGCAATTGCAGTTCCAGATCGGCGGGTGTGGTTGTGCCCCCGGCGGTAAAAGTCTCGTCGCTTGTCCCCAAACCGTTGCTCACGGTTCGCCCGGCGAGGATCGTCTGGAGCTGATCGGCATCGTGTTTGCCCAGTCCGCCGGCCGGGACCATCCCAAACAGCTGTGCGGCCAGCGGATTGTCCCGCGTCTGGAGCATATTGCCGCCATCCAGGTTGAGCCGGACCAGCACCCGGTCGCGATCAAGCTCGGTCCGTTTCAGGTTCAGCATGACCCCGTTGCCGAACCGGATCTGGCGAATGCCCAGCGCTGGCTCGCGCTGATCGCTGACAACTGTCGTCGCCGCGCCGAACGCAGTATAACCAAAGGCTGCGGTTTCAGCGGCGACGGGGGGGGCGATCCTGGCGCGAGCGACGGCGTTCCAGGCGCCGCGCACGGCAGCCGCACCGCCGTCTGGTGCGCGGCGTCCTTGAAAGCGCAGCAGCGGTTCGTCGAGCGGAACAAGCTCGCGTTTCAGCGCGGCCATCACACCCGTCGGCGTAATCTGGGGAATGAATGCCTCCAACCGGGCGAGCGAATTGGCCGGGCTATCGGGCACGATATCTTCATCGAGCAAGGCGAGCGCTCCGCCCAGCAGGGTGCCGTTGCTACGGGTCGCTTCACCGGCGGCATCGTTCTGAGCGCTTTTACGCAGCTGCGCGATCTGTTCAGCCAGTTCGGCACGGGAAAAGCCATGCGCCAGCGCGCGACGGTATTCGGTCGCGGCCTCGGTCAAGCCGCGCCGCCACTTGCCGTCGACCGTGTTGACCAGCAAGTTCGTGCTGCGCCCGGCCTTGAACAGTTCATAGGAGCCGATGGCGGCACTGCGAAACGGCGGGTCAGCCTCCAGCATCCGGCGTTGCAAGCGCCGGTTGATGATCGAATAGCCGATCAGCCGCAGCACCCGTTCGCGGCGCTGGGCAATTGTGTCGGGCTGAGCCAGCCAGGGCGCGTGGCGGGTCGCGATGATCTGTTCAGACAAAGCCGGATCGAGGTGAATGCCGGTCAGCGCCTTGCGGGCTGGATCGACTGGTCCCGCCGCGGGCTGGGGTTCCGCCGGGCGATCCTGCCAGTCGGTAAAGCGTGCGCGGATCGCGGCTTCGACCACGGCGGGGTCATAGTCTCCGATCACGATTACAGTGGTTTGCGCGGGCACATATTCGCGTTGCCAAAAGGCGCGCAGGCCCTCGGCAGTCGCCGCGTTCAGGGTTGCGGCGGTGCCAATTGGCATCCGGTTGAGATAGCGCGAGCCGGGATGGTTGAACGTTACGGAATCGATGAAGTTGCGCCAGGCATAGGAATTGCGGTCACGCATTTCTGCCAGAACTACCCCGCGCTCGCGTTCAACAGCGGCGGGATCGATGGTCAACTCGCTTGCGGTTTCGCGCATCAGCATCAAGGCCGTGCCAAGCATGTCTGGCGTCGCTTCGGGCAGATCGAGCGAATAGATCGTCAGTTCATGGCTGGTCGAGGCATTGGTATCCGCCCCAAAGGCCAGGCCTTTGCGCTCCAGCAACTTCAGCATTTCGCCTTCGGGTACATTGCGGCTGCCATTGAAGGCCATGTGCTCAACAAAGTGCGCAAAACCCTGCTCGGCGTCGCTTTCGTCAAGCGACCCTGCCGCGACCCGCATCCGGACCAGCGCAGTGCCTTGCGGTTTGCTGTTTTGGCGGATGATATAGCGCAGGCCGTTAGGCAGGAGGCCAAAGCGATAGCCCGGATCGACCGGCACGTCGCTTGCACTGAAGGCCCAGTCCGGCTCGGGCGGCGCTGCTGAAGCCAATCTTTGCTGTGGGGCGCAGGCGGCGAGAGCACAGCTGGCAAGGGAAAGGGCGAACAGAACACGAAACTGCATAGCTCCGTGGTGGCCCAACCCTTTCACCAGGGCAAGCAGTCTTGTTACTTCCCCCGCAGTTTGCGGTGGGCGCTCAGGTCGAACACTTCGCTGGGGCCATTGTCAGCTTCAAGCAGACCCAGCCGCCGGGCGACTTCCTGATAGGCTTCCTCTTCGCCGCCCAGATCGCGGCGAAAGCGGTCCTTGTCGAGCTTTTCGCCGGTGGTCATGTCCCACAAGCGGCAGCCATCGGGGCTGATCTCGTCGGCCAGGATCACGCGGCTGTAATCGCCGTCCCAGATCCGCCCGAATTCCAGCTTGAAGTCCACCAGCCGGATGTTGATCGCGGCGAACATCCCGCTCATGAAATCGTTTACGCGGATCGCCATCGAGGAGATGTCCTGCATTTCCTCGTTCGAAGCCCAGCCGAAGCAGGCGATATGCTCTTCCGCGATCAGCGGATCGTTCAGCGCATCGTCCTTGTAGTAATACTCGATCAAGGTGTGCGGTAGCGGCTCACCTTCGGGAATGCCCAGCCGGGTGCTGATCGAACCGGCGGCGACATTGCGGACAACCACTTCGATCGGAATGATCTCTACTTGCCGCACCAGCTGTTCGCGCATGTTCAGCCGTTTGATGAAATGCGTGGGGATGCCGATGTGGTTCAGCCGCGTGAACACATATTCGCTGATGCGGTTGTTGATCACGCCCTTGCCGTTGATCGTGCCCTTTTTCTGGGCGTTGAAGGCGGTGGCATCATCCTTGAAATACTGGATAATCGTGCCCGGCTCCGGACCCTCATAGAGAATCTTGGCCTTACCTTCGTAAATCTGGCGGCGACGCGACATGAGCGGGCATTCCTGACTTGAACTAACAGCAATCCCCGGTGCGGACGAGATTTGCAGCTCGCGCTCCGTGGCCACTGCCCTTTATGGCAAGTCCGTTGGCTTGACCAGTGCTGCTGTGCCGCATTGCAGCAGGCCTTGTGCTGGCCCGCGATCGCCACGGACTTACGCAGCGCGATCCAAATGGTGCAGAATAGCAACACAGTTTGATACCGATGCTAGCCAAGTTCCACAATCGCCCCGCAATCGAATTGACGAAGCTTAAAAATCGCAATAACGCCAATGAAACTCGCGAAGAGCGGGGATCGTGACACGGATTTGCGTGGCGTTCGGCCTGCGATTTATCCGGCGCGGTGAACTGGAGAGGAAATTTTGTATGGCCAGATTGCTGCGCTGCGGGGCTGTTTCGTTTGCTGCCCTATCAATCGGAATGATTGCGACTCCAGCTTTTGCTCAGGCAGCGACTGATCCTGCGGCGGATGAACCATCGATTGTCATCACCGGTTCGCTGATCCGCGGATCGAGCGAGGAAGCCCCTGCGCCGGTCGATGTGATCGGTGCAGAGGAACTGGCCCGCCAGGGCAGCCCGTCGGTGATCGATCTGCTCAAGGGGTTGCCCGTCTCCAACGGCGTGATCGGCGATGCCAACCAGTTTGATGCCCGCTCGCAGGGCAATGAAGGCGTGGCGTCAGTCAACCTGCGCGGACTTGGTCCGCAGCGTACATTGGTGCTGCTGAACGGCAAACGGATCGTGCAATCGGGCGGCAGCGGCATTCCGATTGTGGACGTCAACATGATCCCGTCGGCCGCGATTGGCCGGATCGAAGTGCTGAAGGATGGCGCGGCGGCAACCTATGGTTCGGACGCGATTGGCGGCGTGGTCAACTTCATCACCCGGACCAACCAGGACGGATTCCGGGCATCGGGGGACTATCGTTACATCAAGGGCTCAGACGGCGATTACGGCGGCGCGATCAGCTTCGGCCGCGAACTGGGGGCCGGGCGTTTCCTGATTTCAGCCGGATATCAGCGGCGGTCTGAATTGCAGACCACAGACCGTGATTTCGTGATCAAGCCCTATCCGCAAAATCCGCAGGGCGGGTGGACTGGGGGCGGCAACCCCGGCAACTTCGATTTCAACGCTACTGTCGGTGGACTCGCGTTTACAACCGACTTGGGCTGTACCGCGCTGGGCGGTTTCCGCAGCTTGACCGGTTCAACCGCGGATCGCTGCTTCAACCAGTACGGCTTGTTCGGCAATCTGGTCGAGCCCGAAGAGCGCTTTCAGGTGTTCGTCGATGCCGAAGTTGATCTGAGCGATTCGGTGACGTTCCGGATGAATGCACTGTACGGGCATTCCAAAACCCAGATTACGACTTCGCCAAGCTATCTGCCTACGCTGCCGCCATCGGCCAATGCGGCTGGCGGCGGCGGCGGCGTGTTCCAGATCCCGACCTATGCGCCAGCCTTGCGTGATTATTGCCGGGTGTACGGAGCAGCTTCGAACTGCCTGGTCGATGGTGCGGGCAATCCGCTCGCCCCTGCGTTGGCCTTCCCGGTGCTGTTTCGCCCGGTCCTGTTGGGCGGCAACCCTCTTTACGGCGGGCGGGGCTCAGCGATATCGCCGCGCGTTTCGGATCAGATGCTGGTTTCGGGCGAGTTCTCGATTGAGCTGAGCGACAAACTTAATCTGACGATTGGCGGCACGCACAGCATCTATGATCGTGGATTTGGCGGCACCGATACTTTTGGCGACCTGTTTCAAAACGCCCTGGCTGGCTTTGGCGGGGCCAATTGCGCCTATGCTTCCACTGCATCGCGGGCTGGTTTGAATGCCACTCAGATCGCCGCGTTGGCGGGCACCAATGGCTGTACCTTTTTCAACCCATTTTCGACTGCCGTTTCGATCAATCCGGTCACCGGCCAGACCAACCCGAACTACGCCGGCAGCCGCTCCACTAACGGCCTGACGACAGCACCGGGCGCTGGC
This sequence comes from Novosphingobium sp., assembly GCA_031415355.1. Lineage (GTDB taxonomy): Bacteria > Pseudomonadota > Alphaproteobacteria > Sphingomonadales > Sphingomonadaceae > Novosphingobium. The sequence continues at coordinate 9,907 of JANORN010000079.1, forward strand.
CTGATCAACGATGTCGCCACCTTTGATCACTTCTTCCAGGATACGTACACCAAGGCCGCGACCACGCAGACGGTGTTTGATGTGGTGCTGTCAGGCGAAACCGGGCTGACCCTGCCGGGCGGCGTGGTTGGCTTTGCAATCGGCGGGCAATACCGCAAGGACACTTATGCGCGGCGATACAATGCCACTGCCAACCTCGATGTCTTCCCGTGCCCCGGCACCCCGTTGAACCCTGCTGCCACCTGCACCCCGCAAACCGGGGCGCTTGGCTTCCTGGGGACCAATCGCAACGGTGATTCCGAAGGTGACGTATTCGCTGCCTTCGCCGAATTGCAGGTGCCGGTGACCGATTCGTTCAACGTGCAGCTTGCTGCGCGTTACGAAAACTACGGCGGCACGGTGGGTTCAACCTTCGATCCGCAAATCCGCGCCAAGTTTGAACTGACCGACTGGCTGTCCATTCGTGGCGGGATGGGGACCACGTTCCGCGGTCCGCCATCGCAAAGCCTGGCTGGCAACCTGACCTCGTTGCAGATCATTGGTTCGTCGTTCCGCGCGATCGATATCAACGGCAATCCGAACCTCACCCCCGAAAGTGCTACCACTTACAGCGGCGGCCTGATCATCAATACCGGCGGGTTCAAGGCGAGCTTCGACTACTTCCGTTATGACTTCAGCGGCCCGATCGAAGGTGAGCCGGTCAGCGGGATCGTTTCGGCCTTGTTTGGTGCCACGGGTAACGCCAACTGCGGGGTTGCGGCCTATGCTGCCTTGCAATCGCGGTTCACCTTTACTGGCGCTGGTTGCGGCGTTGGCAACGTGCAGCGGTTGCGCACCACGTTTATCAACTCGGCCGATGTCTCCACCTCGGGCGTCGATTTCCAGACCAGCTTCGAACTGCCGGTCGGTGCGGGCTCGGTCACGCTGGGGGTCGCGGGCACTTACGTGATCGAATACCAGACCGACGCGGTGACTGTGGAAGGCATCGTGGTCCAGCCGGCCTTTGATGCGGTTGGTCTGCTGAACTATCAGACCACCGCTTATCCGCTGCCGCAGTGGAAGGGTAACGCCTATTTGCAGGGCGAATTTGGCGATCACCAGCTGCGGTTGCAGGTCAACTATCTGGATGGCTATACCGATCAACGCGGCGCGGCGATCTTTGGCCCGAACAACGGCGCGCTAGCCGGGGCAACGGTCGCGACCGGCAAGCAGATCGGCAGCTTTACCACGCTGGACTTCACTTACCGCCTGCGGATGAATACCGGCACGACGATTGCGCTGTCGGCGCTCAACATCCTCAACACCGATCCGCCGTTCGCGCGGCTGGACCAGAACTACGATCCGTTCACCGCCAGCCCGCTGGGCTTCACCGCTAAGATCGGGATTTCGCAAGAGTTCTGATCGCGCAGTGGTGGCAAAATGACGGGCGCCGGGATCACTCCCGGCGCCCCCTTTTTTGAGCGAAACCTGGTGGCTATTTTTCATCCAGCAAATTCGCTTTCCAGAACAGCAGTTCGGTCCAGAACTGATAGTCCTGGTTTTCCTTCTTGCCAAAGCCGTGGCCTTCGTTGGTGCCCACCAGGTGCCAGGCCGAGCGGCCATTGCGGCGGACGGCGGCGACCATCTGGTCGGCCTCGCTTTGCGGCACGCGCGGATCGTTGCCGCCGGTCACCACCAGCAGCGGGATCGACAGGCTGTTTACGCTGGTCAGCGGCGAGATTTCGACCAGCTTGGTCCGCTGCTTGGGATCGCGTTCATCGCCATATTCCACCCGGCGCAGATCGCGGCGATAGGACTGGGTGTTTTCCAGAAAGGTCACGAAGTTGCTGATCGCGACGATGCAGTCGGCCGCCTTGAGCCGGTCGGCATAGCGAATCGCGCTGGCATAGCACATATAGCCGCCATAGGATCCGCCCTGAACCGCCATTTTCGCGCCGTCGATGGCCGCGTCGCGCTGCAACAGGTCCAGAAACGCGCCCACATCGCGCACCGAATTTTCGCGCAGGAACGGCCCGTTGTCCAGGCTGACAAAGCGCTTTCCGAACCCGGTCGAGCCGCGCACGTTGGGATAGAATACCGCGACGCCCAGCTCATTGATCAGGTAATTGGCGCGGCCCCGGAATGCTGGCACGGTCTGGCTTTCCGGGCCGCCGTGAATGTTGACGATCAGCGGGCGCTTGCCGGGGAACTTGGCCGGATCGGGCCGATAGAGAAATCCAGAGACCGCCTCGCCGTCAAAGCTCTTTACCTCGACCAGCTCCGGCTCGGCATTGCGCGCGGGGTTAAGCCCGCCGGTTTCGCTTTCCGTCCAGCGGGTTACGGTCAGGCCAACCGGATCGACGGTAAAGGCGTCGGTCGGAACCCGCGCGGCGGACAGCGTCAAGCCGATCCGGCCCCACGGCGCAATCCCCAGCCCGCCGATCACGCCGTTGGGCAGCCCGGACACCGCCCGCACCGCGCCGGTCGCGGGATTGAGCAGGCGCAGCTTGGAGATGCCCGCCTCGTTGGTGACATAGGCGATGAAGCTGCCATCAGGCGCGATCTCAAAGTTTTCAACGTCCCAGCGCGGCTCGGGCGAGCGCGCGGTGAACTTACCGGTTTTGCGGTCAATCGTCCCCAGCCGCTGGAAGTCCGAACCGGCATCGCTGGTCGCCCACAGCGTGCCGTCGGGCGCGAACTTTGCCCCGCTTTGGGCAATTGCTTTGGTATGATCGCCCAGCGGAGTCAGCTTGCCGCTGGCCATATCCAACAGGAAAAGATCGGTTTTGGCCACCGAAATCCGGTTCGCGACGATGGCACTGGCGCTCCCGGGCGCAAAGCCAGTGATTGCCCAGCCGCCGCCGCTTACCTGCGCCACCATCCGGGTGCTGGCGGGATCGCGCGGATCGACCACATAGAGGTCCGCATCGGTGCCATTGCGGCGCGTAGAGCTATAGCCCAGCAGCTTGCCGTCGTGGCTGAACGGGCCCATTTCATTGCGGCTCTTGCCATCGGTCAACAGCGTCAGGCGGCCATCCTTCAGCGTGTACAGCTGCCAGAACTCGCTGCCGCCAGTATCCTTGCTGACCACCAGCGTCTGGTCATTGGGGGCATAGCGCCCGTTCAGCGGCTCGGCTTCAAAACTGATCTGCCGCCGCGCCATGCCGGGGCCGGACACCGTGTGCAGCTGCGCCACATTGCCAAACCGGGTGGAGATCAGCATCGCGCGGTCATCCGGGTTCCAGCCCATGAAGCTGGCGGTGCGAAACTCCATGTAGGGCCGCGTGGCATCAACCACCCCTTGCGGAATCGCCGGAACGCCATCAGCAATCAGCGCGGCCGGCTTGGCGGCAACCGGCGCGGGCGCGGCGTCTTGTGCCAGCAGCGCAGTCGTACCGAGCGCGGCGGGGAGGGTGAGGGCGGTAAAGGCGAGCAGCAGCTTGTTCATGATCTTGGCCCCTTCAAGGCAGTGTGCCTGCGGAATAGCGCAGGTTGTGCCGGGCCGCGCCGGAGAGGGCAAGCACTGGTTCGACCAACCGCCGCTGCGGGCCGGGGAAGGGGGTGGGAGATAAGGTGACAGGAGGGTGACAGTGTCACCCGGGGGTGGTTAGTTAAGCTATTGAAACATATTATTTTTAGTCGGTAAAAGTGGGTGACACATTCCCGAAATTTTCAAAAACCACAAAGCCCCTACCCATGGGGGAGGGGCCTACGGTGCCAACCGTCACCTTCGGCGGGTGGGGGCTCGGCATCAGCGTAAACGCGCGGCCCAACAACCCCACTCCCTCATCCGCGTTCAGCGGCACATGACTCTGAACGCCCTTCCCCGCCGGAGCAGGGAGCCCTGTGCCAAGCCCACCGCAGCCTGGCATTACACCCGGCCCCGCTTGCGCCAATCCAATGCGCGCGCCGCACAAGCCGCCAACGCTGAGAAAGAACCCGCCACGCCGTAAGAAACGCGCGGACCAGCAAGCGTGACAGATCGCAGCGATGTAGGAAAATGGTTTGACTTGGGGGTGGCGTTACGGACCTGAGTGGCTGGAATGTTGTGGAGTCCGGACAGGCAGCTATCGGGACCAAGGAAGTGGAAAGCAGACGAAATCCGAGTTAGCTGGTTCAATGCCGATCTCAGACATCGAGATGCTCCGTCCGACCGCAGATGACACGCAGCAGCATCACCGCGAAGTAACAGGCAGTGTTGCTGGCCGCGGTTGCAGAGGTATTCTTGCATGCGACGCCAGGGGAAATTGGGTTTGGCCCTTTCACAATTCCGATGGGATAGACTACGCCTTTGGTCCTGTCCCAAAGGAAAACCGGTCCGTCGCTGTCGCCGGACATAGCTATATTCCATTGCGCCTATTTTGACACTTTGGCGACTCCCCAAATTCGGTTAGGCTGAAGGTTGTGTCGACGACAATGCGATCATTTCGCGGGTCAATAGCATGTAAGCTTTTCAGGACTAGTTTCGAGTGTGACCCGGGGCTTTTTCGCTCTGATCCATAGATCTGTCTTTTGATAGCGTGCCAGTATGATGAGGTCGCTAGGCGTTATTTCGGCAATGGCGCGCTCACCTTCCGCATGAGACCAAAGTGGTCCCATTGGCCTCTGAAGAAATACGACATTGGTACTATGGGTGGCTGGTTGCAGGCCTGGCGGGCGTTCGCTCGGGTCGTGGGATTCGAAAGTACATGCAGCGTTCTCCTCGGGGGTGTCGCGGACCGAATATTTGAACGGTGGATTGAACAAGGGGCTCGGTTGCGCGACGGGCATCGCTGCCGGCGAACTTTTTTCAATCGATGGCGCTGCGTTGTGCGCGCGTTGAGCGTCATCTTGAGAGCAACCGGCCAAGGTCGCAAAGCAGCCAAGGATTGCCGTTGTGCTGTACCTGGCAGTCGCGCGTCGAGCAGTAATCAAGGCCTGTGTCGCTTTGCATTGAGCGTGGCTTTGTGCCTCACGACAAAGCGGTTCTCGGCGCGTGTCCTGGCGCCGCGTTGCACGTCAACGAATTTCGCTGTTTCGAGACATTGATCCGACTGGGTCTTCATCGGCCCAAGGGCCTCCGGCGACACCTTCTCTCTCCCCCGGGCTTCGCCATTGTTGGAAACGACGCCATTGAATTCCCCGATCGATTCGAAGTTGTGGCCGGCTTCTCGCATACAGGAAGACCACTGAGCCTCGGCGGTTTTGACTTCAGGGTCTTCGTTAGCCTCACGGCGCATCGCGACATAGTCGCTTGCAAGCGCGGTTGAGGCGGCAAAGACGCCCGAAGTAGCGCGCAACGCCTCGCCCCAGCACCCTCCGCCAGTAGGTGAGCTCGGGTCCCACAAATTGGTCTCGGAGTTGGGATCAGGGATACCGTACAATGTCATGTTGTATTGGGTTAGCCGGTCTCCGGTAAGGCTGGCGGCGTAGGTCGCGTTTTTCGACGGTGGGCGCTTTGAGCGGGTCGCGGCGGGTGCGTCGGCGCGCACCACTGCGGAGACTTCGGGGTGATAGTCAAAGCCGGCTGCTTTCATGCACTGCAATATGCTCTGCTGGCGTTTTGCTTCGTCAGCGGCGTGCGCCCGGATATCGGCGTCGGGGTTGTGACCGAAGCCCGGGTATTGCGCCAAGTCTGAAGTTTGCCCGGGGTTTGCGGGAGCGCTGGCTCCCTGTGCGTAAGCGATTGTGACTCCGAGAGCGGCGAGTGAAATCAATCCTATGACGCGTTTCATGAGCTTATCCGATCCATAAGGTGTGGCGGTCGCGGTTCACCGCGGGTTGCCGTAATGCCCGTCGATGGAGGCGGCGATGCGCCATTGCCAAGTAATGTTGTTAATCATCCAAGTCGCTCCGGCTTGGTAGTCATGAAATTCCTGTTCGAGATAGGCTCTGGTGGGAGCCTTTGATGTTTCCATTTCCAGTAAGGTGGTCGAGTTGGAGCAGGTCGATATTAGGCAGGATTTGTCGTTCGTCCCCGGAGAGGCCGGGGACACCCAATAGTGAAACCAGTCCGCCAGATTTTTTGAATTGGTATCGCTGGTGCGGTACATTCCCCAGGTGCCGGCCTTGGCTTGGGTAGTTGTGCATCCGCCAAGGATTCCGTTGCTATGAACAGACACGAAAATATGAGTGCCCCAAGTGTTTGCCTGGATGACTTTTTCCTGATTGGTGCCAGAGCCAATCTGAACGGTCCATCCACGCTCCGTGAGGTCGAGGCTGTTGGGGTCGTAACCATTTGTGGCGGTTGCTGAGTTCATCCACGCCATCTCGTTTTCAGTCGCTAGGGGGTCCGCCGTGAGGCAGCTGGGGCGATCGGGAGAATGACTCGCCGGGCTAAGGAAGACGCGGTAGCCATTGCCATATCCGTTGTTCGTTTTCGGAACATAGGTTGTGGCCGTGCCCGGTATAGCGGCGGAGGCAATGCCAAACGCAATCAGTGGGGTGATATATTTCGCGACGAGCAGGCTGCGGGGACTCTTCGACATCAACCGTCTCCTTGGCAAGCGAGAAAAATCTGCAACTGCCCCCAGCGACGACTTCTGTGACATTGTGCGTTGAGACCAGAGTTCTTAAATAAATAGGGCCGCCGCAAACCTTCAGAATACTTTCCAACGAAGCTGTTGATCGCGTCAAGCTTCAGCATGACACGATGGGACTGATCGGGTCAGAAACAGGGCCAGCGGTGTAGAGCAATAGTAGTCCCGCGCAGTTCTTCCACAAACCGCTTTGCCACCGTCTCAGATTGAATACGCCGCCAATAGGAAACCAGCTTGACAATTCTCTCGATGATTGGCGTGCACCCGAAACGCGCGATCAGCAGGGGATACGGCTGCTTGCGCGCATCGGACTTTTGCACTTCGCGCTGTTAGGACGCCGTTCTCACGGCCACTTCTTTGGTGCCTATTGCCTGAACGAACGGCAGCTCTCCGGAGGCTGTGCGGCAGATGTGAATGTCTGAAAACTTGTCGGAAGCAGTTACGACAACCAACCCGCCTCGACCCATCCGCCCAGTCGAAGGCCATAGTCAACACGCTGCCCTACGAAACAACCAACCCACGCCGCGCCAAAGCCGCGCTTATCCGCCGCCGCCAACCGGCGCCAGCGTATCAAAATACCCAGTCTTGGCCAGCTTCGCCATGGCGCTGCGGATTAGGCCCTCGGAGATCTCCTGCACGGTGACCATGCCTCGTTTGGCGAAGTGGCCCGCATCTTCGCCTTGCCCGCTGAGGCCTTGCGTGATGGTGCCGGGATCGACGAACGACAGCCGGTAGCGCGCGCCGTTGTGGGTGACTTCCAGATTGGCAAAGCCTTTGGTGCGCCACATGGCGACATGCGGCAGGAAATCGTCGGGGAAATGGATCGTCGTGCTCATCGGAACCGGTTAGAGTGATTTCGCCCCCACGCCAAAACCCATGGACATCGCGCTACGCGCTCGGCACTATCCTCCCCATGCGGGGCAAAGCACTTTCCATTCTGACCGTCGTGCTGCTGGCGCTTGGCCAGCCCGGCGCGGCGGTGGCGCAGGTGGCTGCGCCGGCAGCAACGCCAGAGGCAACCGGCGCTACACTCGAACAGCGCGTGCGGGCGGTGCTGGCTGCTGCGCCGCAGGGGACGCGGTTTGGGGTGTTGGTGACCCGGGCTGATGGCTCGGTGGTGGTGGCGATCGATCCGGACCAGCGGTTTATTCCCGCATCGAACACCAAGCTGTTCACCACTGCGCTGGCGCTGGCGCGGCTGCCGGGGCTGGTGCCGGGCACGCGGGTGCGGCTTGAAGCTGGCGCACACGGGCGGCGGGATGTGCTGCTGCTGGGGCGCGGCGATCCCCGGATGTCGAGCGCGCCCGATTGCACGGCCAACTGCCTCAGCACGCTGGCCGATGCGGTGGCGCAGGAAACGCGCAGCGTCGGCAATGTGATCGGTGATGCCACGCTGTTTCCTGACCAGCGCTGGTCGCCGGGGATGAGCTGGAACAATATCGGCACCGATTCCGGCACGGCCGTCGCGGCGCTCAGCCTGGATGACAACGAACTGCCGATTGTGGTGACGCCGACCACGCCGGGGCAGCCGCCGACCGTCACCGTCTCGCCCTATCTCACCGTGATTAATGCGGCGCAGACCGTGGCCAGTGGCCCGCGCGAATTGCAGTTTGAAAGCACGGTCAATGGCCGGGTGGTGCGCGTCTATGGCCGGATCCCGCTGGGCGAGCCCTATCGCGAGCGGCTGGGGATCGACGATCCGGCGCTGTATGCCGCGTGGACCTTCCAGCGGATGCTGGCCGAACGCGGGGTGCGGGTGCGCGGCGATGCGCGCTCGCGCTATCGCCCCGCCAGGATCGATGACGGGATCGATGAGGGGCGGGGGCAGCGCCAGCCCGTGTCGGCCACGGTGCGACCCGATGATCTGGCCGCGCTTGATCCGTCATCACTGCTGGAGGACGTGGTGATCATCAACAAGGTCAGCCAGAACTTGCACGCCGAGCTGCTGTTGCGGCGGGTGGCGCTGGAGGTTGGGGACGGGACGCTCGCCAATGGCGCGGCGGCGATGGCGGCGATGCTGGCGAGGGCCGGGGCTCCGCGCACGGGGTTCGACTTTGCCGATGGCTCGGGCATGTCGACTTACAACCGCGTCAGCCCGCGCGCCACGGTGGCGCTGCTGCACTGGGCTAAAGGCCAGCCGTGGGGGGCAAACTGGCGCGCGTCGCTGCCGCTGGGGGGCACCGATGGCACCTTGCGCCGCCGCTTCACCGGCACGCCGCTGGCCGGGAATATTCAGGCCAAGACCGGCACGCTTAACGCCACCAACGCGCTGGGCGGCTACTTCCGCGCGGCCAGCGGGGGCGAGCTGATTTTTGCGATTTATGCCAATGATGTACCCGATGGCCAAAGCGCCCTGGCCGCGATGGACCAGGCGCTGGTGCTGATCGCGGCGGCGAATTGAACAAATCCGACACCGCGCTGTGGCGGCGCTGCAACAGTACCGCCGCTCCACCTGAAAACCGTGGCAAAACCGAACCTGAATAGCTGTTCAGGACTGGCGCAGCGCAATTGCTTTGATAAGCTGCTGCGCAATCGATCCGTTATCCGAAACAGGGGGCCCTCCATGGCGATTTCCACCACCACCCGCAGCTTGCTCATTGCCAGCGTTGCGCTTTCAGCGTTTTCGGTGCCTGCAATGGCGCAGAGCGCCGCTGATATCACCAGCCCCGCTGCGGCTCCGAGCGAAGCCGAAGCGGCGATCATCATCACCGGTTCGCGGATCAAGCAAGACCCTTCGCGCAGCGCCTTGCCGCTGCAAATCATCTCGAACGAAGACGTAACCCGCAACGGCATCTCCAGCCCGGAACAGCTGATCAGCTTTCTCAGCAGCAACGGCAGCGGCGCGGATAATCTGGCCTCTAACAGCGACGTGACGACCGGTGCGCAGCGCGGCACCAACGGGCTGTCCTCCGCCAACCTGCGCGGCCAGGGCAGCGGGGGGACCTTGATCCTGCTCAATGGCCGCCGGGTCGCCGCGCATGGGCTTTCGGGGCAATCGGTCGACGTCAACCAGATCCCGTTCGCGGCGATTGACCGGGTCGAAGTGCTGAAGGATGGCGCGTCGGCAATTTACGGTACTGATGCCGTCGGCGGCGTGATCAACTTCATCACGCGCAAGGACTATCAGGGGTTGGGCGCGCAAGCCTTTACCGATGTCACCGATCAAGGCGGCGGCAACATCTATCGCCTGTCGGCCATCGCGGGTTATGGCGATCTCGACACCCAGGGCTTCAACGTGATGGGCGCGGTTTCCTACAGCTGGAACGAAGCTTTGCGCGGCAACCAGCGCGATTTTGTCAACGGTGATCAGCCCAATCGCGGCCTGTCGATCGATACGCGTGGCACCCCGATTGCCACGGTGTTCGGCACTGGCAACAACACCTTCTTCTTCCCCACCGGCACGCTGACCGCTGGCCTCACGCTGACCGCGCCGAACGGCGGCAATGCGGCGGCGGGCGGGATCAACATCCTCGATCTGCCGGGCGGGGCCGGGTGCGGATCGATGGACGGCGGCATGGCCTATGACGAGCAGCTATGGCAGTCGCCCAACAACATCTACGCCTGCGCCTGGGATACCGGCCGCGCGGCGGTGTTGCAGCAGCCGATTGAAACGCTGACCTATTACGGGCGCGGTGTAGTCAAGCTGGGCGAAAGCGAACTGTCGGTAGAAGTGACTGGTTCAGACGCCGATTCTAAAAAGAGCTTTTCCGCTAACCAGCTGTCGGGCAACACCGGCACGCTGCCGCTGGCCTATCCGCTGTATCTCCCCAACACCACGACCCCAAATCCCTTGACCGCAGCCACCTATAATCAGGTGTTCAACGCCATCCGCGGCGCGTTTACGGGCAATGCCGGGCAAGTTGCGTTGCTGGATGCGCGGTATGGCCGCCCGATCGGGTTCCGCTGGCGCTGCGTCGCGTGCGGTCCGCGCGAATATGTTACCAACACGCAGACGTTCCGTGTGGCCGCCGGACTGGAAGGGCCATTGCCAATGGCCGGCTGGGATTACCGCACCGGCGTTTCGTTTGCGCAAAGCGAAAGCTCGTCCGTGCTGGGCACCGGCTATTTCTATCGCGGCGTGTTCGGCTATGGCGGCAACGCGGCTGAAATCGCCGCGCAACTTGCTGCGTCAGGCGTTCCGGGTGCCGTCAACGGTGCGCGAGACCCGCGCGCGCCAACCGCGCCGGGGGCGTCCGCGCCGGGCATCGTTGGCCTGATCAACAGCGGTATTCTCAATCCGTTCAGTTTGACCCAGACCGACGCGGCGCTGGCCGGATTGCGCGCGGTGTCGGCGGATGGCGTCACGCTGTATGGTGGGCGGTACAAGGTGGTGCAGGCCGATACCTCGGTTTCTGGCCCGTTGTTTGCGTTGCCCGGTGGTGACGTGCAGATGGCGGCGGGGATCGATTTCCGGCGCGAAACCTATGAATTCAACGGGTCTGCGGCGGCGGCAGTCGAAGCGCCGAACATCTTCAACGCCGCGTTTGACAATATCAACGCGTTGAAGCCCAAAAGCCGCGATATCAAATCCGCCTATGTCGAAGTGCTCGTCCCCGTGTTCGACGGATTTGAGCTGACCGGCGCGGTGCGACTGGATGATTATTCGGATTTCGGCTCGACCACTAACCCCAAGGTTTCGTTCAAGTATCAGCCGGTCGATTGGCTGATGTTCCGGGGCAGTTACAACACCAGCTTCCGCGCGCCGAGCTTCAACCAGCTGAATAATGGCCTGTCGGTGGCGGCCTATCTGGGCAGCGACATCGCCGATCCGGTGCGCTGCCCCGGCGGCGTGCCAACGGCGGCCTTGAACAGCGGCCTGCCGTGTGCGCAGATCCGGCCCGATATCGGATCGTCCGGCAACCTGTTTCTAGACCCGGAAACCGCCAACCAGTACAGCCTGGGCGTGGTGTTCCGTCCGGCTCCGCTGTGGACGGCCTCGGTGGATTACTGGGTGATCGATGTCGATAATCCGATCGTCATCCCCACGCTGCGCCAGATCATTGATAACGCCACGTTCTTTGCCGACAAATTCGTCCGCAATCCGGCGGGCGATATCACCTTGATCGATCAGCGCTGGGTCAACACCGGGGCACGGCAAACCCGGGGGGTAGAATTCGCCCTGCGCGGCGGGTTTGAACTGCCCGGCAGTGCGACGTTTACACTGGGGCTGGACGGCACGCTGTTGCTGCGCAAACTTGAAAAGATCACTGACGCGGCGCCATTCATCAACCAGTTGGGCGTGTTCAGCTATGCCGGGGACCTGGGCGTCAAGTGGAAGCACAACGCGTTCATTGCTTACACCAACGACGACGTCGCGGTCACACTGTCGCAGATTTTCCGGGGCAGTTACGCTAACCAGAAGCTGCCGGGCATTGCCTCGGGCGCGGTCACCCGGCCCGATTTCAACCCGCGCGTTAGCCCCTATTCGATCTTCAACCTCTCGGTCAGCGTGCTCTCGCTGCGGCCCGGGTTCAAGCTGACCTTTGGCGTGCGCAATATCCTTGATACCGATCCGCCGTTCGCCCGGCTCGATCAGAACTATGATCCGTTCACGGCCAGCCCACTGGGCTTCACCG
>JANORN010000080.1:0-8837 GCA_031415355.1 Novosphingobium sp.
CCAAGCCCAGTCGGCGCGATATTTGCCGTCGGCTTCCACAGCGAAAACCGGCTCGATGCCAACGCTCTTGCACAGCGCAAAATCGTCCTCGCCGTGATCCGGGGCCATGTGGACGAGGCCCGTGCCGCTCTCGGTGGTGACAAACTCGCCGGGCAGAAACGGACGCGGCTTGGCGAAGAACCCACCGAGTGCGTGCATCGGGTGGCGGGCGATGGTTCCGGCGAGATCGGAGCCCTTAACCTTCCAACTGTCATCGATTTCGAGCTCCTTGGAGCCAGCCAAGACGACCCTCTTGATAAAATCTAGCTGGAGCGGTTCTGCGACGATGTAATAACGATAGCCCGAGTTTTCATTGTCAGTGTCGTCGTTGCCCAACACCGCGTTAAAAACGACGTAATCAATGTCCGGACCATAGGCGATCGCCTGATTGACCGGGATCGTCCACGGCGTGGTCGTCCAGATCACCGCATGGGCGCCGACCAGCTCCGCAATCGGCGACTCAACAATCTCGAACGCCACATCAATCTGCGTCGAGGTGATATCCTCGTATTCAACTTCGGCCTCGGCCAGCGCGGTCTTTTCGACCGGGGACCACATCACCGGCTTGGCCCCGCGGTACAATTGCCCGCTCTCGGCGAATTTCATCAGTTCGGCAACGATGGTGCCTTCGGCCTGGGGGTCCATGGTCAGATAGGGATGGTCCCAATCGCCATTGATGCCCAGCCGCTTGAGCTGTTCGCGCTGCTTGTCGACCCAGCCCTGGGCATAGGCGCGGCATTCGGCGCGGAATTCCACAGGGTCGACCGCGTCCTTGTCGAGCTTCTGCTTGCGGTATTGCTCCTCGATCTTCCACTCGATCGGCAGCCCGTGGCAGTCCCACCCGGGCACATAAGGCGCGTCCTTGCCGAGCAGGTTCTGGCTGCGGACCACCATGTCCTTGAGGATATGGTTGAGCGCGTGGCCGATGTGCATGTCGCCATTGGCATAGGGCGGGCCGTCGTGGAGGATGAACTTCTCGCGGCCTTTGCGGCTGTCGCGCAGTTGCCGATAGAGATCGCCATCCAGCCAGCGCGCCAGAATGCCCGGCTCCTTTTGCGGCAGACCAGCCTTCATCGGAAAGTCGGTCTTCGGCAGGAAGACGGTGCTGCGGTAATCGCGCGCGGGGGCTGTCGGCTCAGTCATATCGCGCGGGCCTTAGCGGCGCGGGCGGCGGAGCGCAATTCCTCCCCGAACGGGGAGGGGACCCATTGCAGATGGGGGAGGGGCACGCGCGGGTACTCCTGAGCGTGCCGGGATCGGCTGGGGCAGTTGTTCTTGGTGGGGACCGGAACGGGTGGGAGTACACGCTTGTGCCACTCCACCCCCGCCTGCGGCGGCGGTCCCCCTCTCCAAAGGGAGAGGAAGGCTGGTGCGGTCCCCCGCTCCCGTGGGAGAGGACTACTCCCGCGCCGCCCTGCGCCGCTCCATCGCGGCCTCGAACCGCTGTTGCGCTACCGGGTTGCGTTTGCCGTATTGCGGGCGGACGGCGGGGCCAACGGCGGTGATATCGTCAACCCACAAATAGCCTTTGAACTCACTGGGCACGTCGCGGATTTGTTCGGGCAGATAGAGGCCGACCGGGCCGCCTTTATCATCATGCGGCCCGACCAACACCACCTTTGCCCCCGCAGCTTCCATCCGCGCGGTCAGGCGATTGGGCCAACCGGCAAAGGCCCACTGATAGTTTAGCGGCACCATGATCGTACCGTTCCGGCAAGCATCGGGCGTCACGCCGAACCAGCCCTGCCAGGCATAGGCCGTGGTGCAGGCCTTGGCCGTGGTGCAGGCCTTGGCCGCGTCCAGGCTGAACACCCACGCCTTCGGAAAATGCGTGCGAATGCGCGCGATGTTTGGCCCGCTGCCATAGAACCCGTCGCCGATGGTTTCCACGGCGCGGCCAGTCGCCTTCAGCGCGGCAGCGAGCGCATCCGCCTCGGCCGGGTCCTTGCTCTTGAAATTGAACAGGATCGGCTTTTCGGGCAGCACCCGCAGCACCTCTTCCAGACTGGGGATCAGGCTCACGCCCTTGCCCCGGAACGGAAAAGTCTTGCCGCCATCGGCGGTATAGCCATAGCCCGCGTCGAGCGCGTTCAGCTGGGCCAGCGTGGTATCGCGGGTGTTGCCGGTGCCGTTGGTGCGGCAATCGAGCGTCCAATCGTGGAACACCGCGACCCGGCCATCCTTGGTCAGCGCGATGTCGATCTCGATCATCTGCGCGCCGTTGTTGCTGGCGGCGAGCATCGAGGGCACGGTGTTTTCCAGCAGATCGTGCAGCGGCGGTTCGATCCGGGTGGCGGTACAGGTATCGCGGCCCAGATTGGTGCGATCATACAGCTGATAGACCCCGCGGTGTGCCACCAGTTTGAGATAGCCCTTGGGGCTAGGGGCGATCCAGCTGGCGTTGATGAAGGTCAGGACCAGCAAGCCCAGCGCCAGAACCAGGCCCAGCGGGCGCAGCAGCTTTTTCATATGATGTGATTCCCCCGAAGTTGCTGGTGCTTAACCGGGCATAGGGTTTTTCGCAATTTGGTTCACGCAAAGGCGCGAAGCTGTTTCGCTTGCGGCGAAGCCGTGCCCTGCAGATTGAACCGTAGCCGTGACGCAATCTTAGCGTGAAAGGCTGCCTGCGGCACTTTGCGTCTTTGCGTGAGAAAACTCTATCTGGGGGCCAGCAGCTTACGCGCCGCCGTGCAATCGCGTTCCATCTGCACGGTCAGTTCGTCGAGTGACGCGAACTTCGCCTCACCGCGCAGGAAATGGTGAAAGGCCACTTCGATTTCCTGCCCATAGAGGTCGCCGTCGAAATCGAAGAAATGCGGTTCCAGCAATTCCTTGGGCGGATCGAACTGCGGGCGAATGCCAACGTTCGCCGCGCCGTCTAACACGGTCCCATCCGCCAGTTTCCCGGTGATCGCATAGATGCCGTAACGCGGACGCAGATACGTCCCCAATGGCAGGTTGGCGGTGGGATAGCCCAGCAGCCGCCCATTTTTGTCACCATGTTCCACGATCCCGCGGATCGCGAACGGACGGGTCAGCAGCTGCGCGGCGGTGGCGCAATCGCCCGCTTGCAGCGCCGCGCGGATCCGGCTGGAGGAGATCACCGTCCCGTTTTCCTCAACCGGCCCAACCGCGCGCGCCGCGATTCCGTGCGCCGCGCCTAGTTCGGCCAGCACGCGTACATTGCCCCCGCGCGCCTTGCCAAAGGTGAAGTCTTCGCCCGTCACTGCGCCCGCCGCGCCAAACCGCTTGGCCAGCAGTTCGCCGACGAAATCCTCCGCTGTGGTCGCGGCCAATTCGCCATCGAACCCGAACACCAGCATTGCGTCGGCCCCGGCGGCCTCGAACAGCTCCTGCCGCTGGTCGAGCGTGGTCAGTCGGAACGGCGCGGCAGCGGGCTGAAAGTGCCGCACCGGGTGAGGATCGAAGGTGGCGATGATGGCAGGGCGGCCTTCGGCTTTGGCCCAAGCGATCGCTTCGCCGACCACCGCCTGATGGCCCAGGTGGAACCCGTCGAAGTTGCCCAGCGCGATAATCCCGCCACGCAAGGCGTCGGGAATCGGTTGGCGATGATCGAGCCGGGGGATGGTCATTGCAGCGGGATCAGCCCCGCGCGGATCACCCGCAGCGCATTGCCGCCCATGATCGCGCGAATCTCGTCGACGGAAAACTTCGCGTCCAGCAGCGCCTGGGTAATCTGCACCAGCCCGGAGGTATCGAACCGCGTCGTCGTTGCCCCGTCAAAATCGCTGCCGAGCGCGACGTGCTGGATACCAACCAGATCACGCACATGCTGCATTGCGCGAACAATTGAACGCGGTTCTGTGTCGCAGATCGCGCCGTCCCAATAGCCGATACCGATGATCCCGCCGGTCTTGGCGACGCCCTTGATTTCTTCGTCGGAGAGGTTGCGGTTGGTCTGGCAGGTTGCCTGGACCCCGCCGTGGCTGGAGACCACCGGGCGCCGCGCCACTGCGAGCAATTGCGCGACCCCGGCATGGCTGAGGTGGGCGATGTCGATGATCATGCCCTTGTCTTCCATCCGCCCGGCCACTTCCAGTCCGAAGGCGGTGATCCCGCCTTTACCGATCCCGTGCATCGATCCGGCCAGTTCGGTATCGAAAAAGTGCGTCAGCCCGGCCATGCGGAAGCCCGCGGCATAGAGCCGATCGAGGTTCTCCGCCTTGCCCTCCAGATTGTGCAGGCCTTCAACGATCAGCATGCCGCCGATCGGTCCGCCCGGTTTGGCCCGCGCTGCGATCAGCGCATCAAGGCTGGCGGCGTCCTGGACTTTGACAAGCCTGCCTTCGGCTGCCGCCACCGCTCGGTCCAGCTTGGTGGCGTGCCACAGCGAGCGTTCGAGCAGCGAGGTCCAAGTCCGCACCGGTTGCAGCTGCGCGATCACCAGCGGGGTGATATTGTCGGTATCGCCGGTATTGCCGTCATAATTTTGCCCGCGCGGGCTCTTGGTGGTGGAGGCGAACAGTTGCAGCGCCACATTCCCCGCCTGCAAACGCGGCAGGTCCACATGGCCCCGGTCCGCACGGTCGAGCAGATCGCGCCGCCACATCAAAGTATCTGAATGCAGATCGACGATTTGCAGGGTGGCGTGCAGCGCCTTGGACTTGGAGCTGACCGCGATACCGGGCTTGCCGTCCAGCCGGTTCATGCTCGCTTCGAGATAGCCGGGCAGAACGCCGAAGAACCCCAGCGCCGCAGCCGCCAGTACGGCCGCCGGAATCCAGACCCGTTTGCGCATTGCTTCCTCCCCCTATTCTGCGGCGGGTTTACGCAGCAGCGTGACGAAATCAAACCCCGGCGTGCGGCCTTCGGCTCCATGCGCCGCTCGCGCGGTTTCGTGCCAGCCGTTGCGCTCAAAGTCCGGAAAGCGGGTATCGCCGTCAGGCGCGGCGTGGACGGCGGTCCATTCGATCCGGTGCGCCAGTGGCAGGAACAGGCGGTAAATCTCCGCGCCGCCGATTACGGCGACGTGCGGCGCGTTGGCCAGATGGACGGCTGCTTCCACCGAATGCGCCACTTCCGCGCCATCCTCGCTCCAGTCCGGATCGCGGGTCAGCACGATGTGACGGCGACCGGGGAGCAAGCCGGGCAGCGATTCAAAGGTTTTGCGGCCCATCACCATCGGCTTGTTCATCGTCAGCGCCTTGAAGTGGCGCAGGTCAGCCGGCAGGTGCCACGGCAATGTGCCCTGATGCCCGATCACGCCGTTGTCCGCCACCGCGACGACCAGGAACACTTCGGCCATATTCATGCATTCCGCCCCAGATCAAGTCGCGTCACATGGCCCATCTTGCGCCCGGGCCGCACGGCGGCTTTGCCATAAAGATGCAAGTGGTTGCGCGGGTCCTTCAGGATCGCGGGCCAATCGTGCGCTTCGTGGCCGATCAGGTTCCACATCTCCACGCCCTGCGCAGCCAGCGCGGTTTCGCCCAACGGCAGCCCGCAGATCGCGCGTACATGGTTCTCAAACTGGCTGGTGAGCGCGCCTTCGATGGTCCAGTGCCCGGAATTGTGTACGCGCGGGGCCATTTCGTTGAACACCGGGCCCGCGTCTGTGGCGAAGAATTCCAGCGTCAGCACCCCGACATAGTCCAGCGCCGCCGCCACTTTCGCCGCCAGTTCGCGCGCCGGGGCGATTTGCGCCTGCACAGCGGCGCTGGCGGGGACGGTCGAGGTCGCCAGAATGCCGCCGTGGTGGACGTTTTCCGCCGAATCCCAGAACACCACGCTGCCATTGGCAGCGCGGCACAGGATCACCGAGAATTCGGCGAAGAACTGCACAAACCCTTCCAGCACCAGCGGCTGGCCGCTCAGCGCAATCCCATCGGCGTCATGATCAGCCATAATCCGCCACTGGCCCTTGCCGTCATAGCCATCGCGGCGGGTCTTCAGGATCGCGGGGCTGCCGATCCGGGTCAGCGCGCGCTCCAGATCGTCTGGCGTGTCGACCGATTGCCACGGCGCGGGCTTGCCGCCCAGATCCTCGACAAAGCGCTTTTCGCTCACCCGGTCCTGCGCCACTTCCAGCGCGCGGGCCGAAGGCAGCAACTTCGCGCCCATCGCGCTCAATGGCGCGACCGGGACATTCTCAAACTCATAAGTCACCACCGCGCAATCGGCCGCAAAGCTAGCCAAAGCAGCGGCATCGTCCCATGCGGCGCGGGTGTGCGCGGCGCAAACGTCTGCGGCGATGAACTCGGCCTCGGGCGAATAGACGTGGCAACGATAGCCCAGCCGCGCCGCCGCCATGGCGAGCATCCGGCCCAACTGCCCGCCGCCCAGAATGCCGATGGTTTCGCCTGGCGGGATCATCGCGCTGGTGGCTTGCCCACTTTGTGTTGTTCGACGAAGGCACTGATGTTGCCGTAGGTCTCTTTCACCCGCGACTGCACTTTGCGCATCATGTCCGAACCTCGCTCAGACCAGCCATGTTCTTCAAACATTTCGCGCAGTCCGCCATAAACGTCGTTGGCGACGTCTCGTATCGCTTTCGCATCCCAACCTGGACCGCCATTACTTGCCTTTTCGTCGGACACCGGCCGCTCTGCCACACCGGCGCTTTGCGCGGCGCGGTAGGCCTTCAGCCGTTCGGTCAGCGCCGGATCATGCGTCGCCAGAATTGCAGCGGCGAGCAGCCCGGCATTGGTCGCTCCGGCTTCTCCAATCGCCAGCGTGCCGACCGGAATCCCGGCGGGCATCTGCACGATCGAGAGCAGGCTGTCTTGCCCCGACAGCGCCTTTGATTGCACCGGCACACCCAGCACCGGCAGATGCGTCATGCTGGCCACCATCCCCGGCAAATGCGCCGCGCCGCCCGCGCCGGCGATGATCACTTTGAACCCCGCCTCCGCCGCACCCTTGGCAAAAGCCACCAGCCGGTCCGGGGTGCGATGGGCGGACACGATCTGCGCATCATAATCCACGCCCAGCGCGTCTAGCGCTGCGGCAGCCTTGAGCATGGTTGGCCAGTCAGACTGGCTGCCCATCACGATTGCAACTGAGGCCTTTGAAAGATCGGGCACAATCAACGCTCCGCCAGATAATAACGCTCGGTCGCCTGCAAATTACCGTCCAGTTCGTACACAATCGGCTGGCCAGTGGGAATTTCCAGCCCGGTGATATCGTCGTCCGAAATGTCCGAAAGGTGCTTGACCAGCGCGCGCAGAGAATTGCCGTGCGCGGATACCAGCACGGTCGATCCGGCGCGCAGGTGCGGCACGATCGAACCTTCGTAATAGGGGATCACGCGGGCGATCGTGTCTTTCAGGCTTTCGCTCTGCGGAATCGCGATCCCGGCATAGCGCGGGTCCTGCGCCAGATCGAACTGCGATCCGGCTTCCAGCAGCGGCGGCGGAATATCAAAGCTGCGCCGCCAGATCTTGACCTGATCTGCACCGTGCTGCGCGGCCGTCTCGGCCTTGTCCAGCCCGGTCAGTCCGCCATAGTGGCGTTCGTTTAGTTGCCAATCCTTGGTCTCGGGAATCCACAGCCGCCCAGCGCTTTCCAGCGCGAAGTGCAAGGTGCGGATCGCGCGGGTTTGCAGCGAGGTGAAAGCGACATCGGGCAACATGCCCTTGGCTTTCAGCAAAGTACCGGCGGCGCGGGCTTCAGCTTCTCCCTGCGCGGTTAAGTCAGCATCCCACCAGCCGGTGAAGCGGTTTTCCAGGTTCCACTGGCTCTGGCCGTGGCGCACGAGAATCAGACGCGGCATTACTTTCTCCGGTTGGCGGCACCGGCCCGCTCCCGCCGATAGGCAGACAAAAAGTCTTGCTTGGCACCTAGCTATCCGGTTCGGCTTTGGAAAGGCCGGAATCCTGCATGTCCTGCGCCGTATCGCGTGCTTGGGTTTTGCGACGCCGCAGGTTCTCGCGCAGTTTCGCAGCCAGCCGCTGTTCACGGTTTAGCGGGCGGGCGATTGAGCGGGCGGATGGCGGTGGTTCTTCACGCATTGGCAACAGTGCAGCGCTAACAGGGTCTCGCTTGACAAAGCAAGGGGGCACGGCCAATAGCGCGCCCCTGTCCGGGCTGGCCTGCAAGGTTTGCTGTGGTATGATCGAATGGTTGGCTGCTGTAGCTCAGTGGTAGAGCGCATCCTTGGTAAGGCTGAGGTCGGGAGTTCAATCCTCCCCAGCAGCACCATTCGTTTTTTCCGACTATGCGGACACGCATGGCGCACCGCTCCAAGCTCGCCTGCTTATTCAACCGGCATAGAGCTGGCGGCAGAGTTATCCGATTCCATGACGTGGCGCTTCATCCGCTGCCCATCGGGCGTGCCCAGCCAGCTCATGAACACGAGCACGCCGGCCAAGGCCAGCAAAACATATTTCATCGCCCGTCTCCAAACAGAGCAGCGTCTCTGCCGGCAAGTGTAACCGGAATTGGTTAAAGCCGCGTTTTGGAACGTGCTGTCTGGCGGGCGCTGGCCGATTAACCCTGCGGCCCACCTGCGCGTAGCCCGGCCCAATCCGGATGGCGGCGAAAGGCGGCTTCGACATAGCTGCACACCGGATCGATCTGGAAGCCATCGCGCTGCGCATCGGCCACCAGCGCCTCAACCAGCCGCGCCGCCACCCCGCGCCCGCCGATCGCCGGGGGAACCAGCGTATGTTCCGCCACGCGGACCATGCCGCGCTGCACCCAGGTCAAGCGCCCGATCACCGCGCTGCCCGCCACATGGGCGTGATATTCGCCCGCATCGCCGCCGCCATGCCGGGTAATTGTGACTTCGCTGTCCATTCCATCGGGCTCCCTGCTTGACGCGTTCCGCGCGCTTGCCC
>JANORN010000081.1:0-23347 GCA_031415355.1 Novosphingobium sp.
GTCCACCGGGCCGGGCAGCGCGCGGCCGGCCATGCCGGGGGCGGTGTTGCGCATGGCCTCGGCGACGGCGAGCAGGCATTCGCCTTCGGCCTTGCTTTGCCAGCTGGCGATCTCGGCGCGGTCGAGCGGGTCACGCCCGAACAGCGGCGGATCGGGCTGGTGCGCTTCGGCCCAGGCGGCGATGGCGGCGTTGTCGGTCAGCAGCACTTGTCCGTTCGGGCCATCGGGCAGCGCGAGCGCGGGGACGGTGCAGGCGGGGTTGATCAGTCGGAACGCCTCACCCAGCTGCTCCGCCGCCGCCAGATCGACCACCACGGTATCATGCGCGATGCCTTTTTCGGCGAGCACGATCCGCGCGCGGCGCGGGCTGGGGGCGCGGGGATAGTCGTAGAGAATCGGCAAGGTCTTCGGACTTGTGATCGGGCTGGTCATCGGGCGCGCTCCTGTGGCGCTGCATCGTGCCAAGCCGCTGCGTAAAGGCAAGCCGCCTGTTGCTGACGCTACGGCAAAGGGGCTTGCATTGCATTGAGTCATGTTATACTGTTACATAATCAAGCCGGATTGCGGCGCGACTCGCGGTACAGCGGGCGGGCCATCCGGGGGCAGGAAAGGATGACGTCATGGCGTACACCGATACCGATCGCAGCCGTAACCGCACCGCGACCCTCATAACGGTGGCCGCGCTGCACGTTGCTGCGGGCTATGTGCTGGTCAATGGCCTGGCCGCCAAGGTGTTGCCGTTTCTTGATGACCGGATAACCACGGTGTTCATCCCCAGCGATCCGCCCAAGCCGCCCCCACCCACGCCGCAGCCGACGGACAAGGCCGCGCCCGATAACAGCCGGGTGACGGTCACCGATCTGCCCTTCGCCATCCCCACTGCCGCGCCGACTTTTGCGGCGAGCAATGAGGAAGACACGCGCAGCGCCGGGGACGATCTGGGCACAGTGCTGTACCCGGTGGCGACGCCTACGCCAGAGCCGCTGCCCACGCCGCGCTTTGCGCCCAAGGCAGCGGTCCCACTGGGCAATCCCGCGCGCTGGGTATCGCCCGATGATTATCCCACCGCCGAACTGCGCCGCGAACACGAAGGGACCACGCGGTTCCGGCTGGGCATTGGCAGCGATGGCCGCGTCACCAGTTGCACCATCACCGCCACCAGCGGCTGGCCCGGGCTGGACGCCGCAGCTTGTACCAAACTGACCGCGCGCGCAAAATTCCGCCCCGCCACCGGTGAAGGCGGCGAGGCGGTGGCGGGCAGCTATGCCAACAAGGTGCTGTGGGATATCCCGGAGGAGTGAGGGATAGTTGAGCGGTTAGGCACAGGCCCCTTGCCACGCAGCATTGCCTGGCAGGGGGCCCGAACGGTCAGTCCATCCGGCTGGGCACGGGCTGGTCGGCCGCATCAAGCCGTTTCTTGCTGGACGGCACGCAGAACATCTGGCGTTCGGCCAGAACCAGTGTGGCGGGAGCCATCTGGTTGTTGATCCGCACCCGGCGCTTTGGCTGCTGGTCTGATTGCTTGATCGGCTGGTAACAAACGAGATGGCGGTCAGCGTTTTCCACGCCATATTGCTTGCCAGCATGGACCTTCAGCGATGGGTTGCACAGCATCAGCGGCCGCGCGAGCACGATCTCGGCCTTGCCGAACTGATCGCGCACCACCAGGCTTTCCGGCTTCAGCGTTGGCCCTTCCAGCACGCGGTAGCACTGCCAGTGATTGCCCACCATCGGCACGGGTACTTCGGTCACCACGCCGTTGAACGCCACTTCGCGAATTTCCACGCGGCGGGCAAAGGTATTGGGCAGGGTAAACACGCTGTGAACAACCAATTCCACCTTTTTGACGTTGCCGACGGTCAGCGCGGTGATGTGCGGCGGAACCTGTGGCACGATGCTCATCGGGCCAGTCGTGTGAATCAGATTGTTGGATGCATCAAAAAACCGCAGGCTGTAGCTACTGACGCCTTCGGCACGCACGTTGATATCGTTCCACAACCACGCCTGATCGAGATCATAGGACTTATCGAGGGTGAACGTGATCGTCCCGATGTGCGCGGGATTAGGCTGATCAACCCCCTGGAATCCGTTGTGCTGCGGGCCGTTGACGATGATGTTGTCGTTGATCTGGGTCAGTGGAAACGATGCGTTGCCATTGGGGATGGTCGATGTGACCGACACGATCTGCGCCGGCCCCTTAATGTTCTGCGCCATCGCGGGCACCGCAAAGGCTGAGAGGCAACAGGCCAGCACAGCGGCTGATTTCATCAATTTCTTGGACATGGAAAATTCCTTCACTGCGGTTGTTCACCACGCAGGACACGTGCCCCACAAAACCAAGTCGCGGGCCGCCGTGGAAAGGTTCATTCCGGTTTGATTGCAGCGGAGCAGAGCGATGCTATCTGATTGGGGAAATGCGGAACTTTTTTGATACGGCCCAAGTAAAACGGTGCGTCGTGATGCTACCAACGCCCCGCTCCCTCACCGCGCCGGCATGACCCGGCCCAGAAACTCCAGCACCGCCGCGTTGAATTCATCGTTGCGGTCACCCGCCACCATGTGCCCCGCGCCGCCGATATTCGCCACTTCCAGCGCGGGCACGCGGCGGCGCAGATCGGCGACCCCGGCATCGTCGACGATGTCGCTCTTCATGCCGCGCACCAGCAAGGTGGGCACGCGGTCGGTCCAGTCGGCGGCGTCCATCAGCGCGAGCAGCTGCGCGGGATCCGCGCGGGTATCGGTCATCATCCGCTGGTCCCAGTGCCAGCGATAACGGCCATCGGGGTGCAGGCGCAGGTTCTTGTGCAGACCGCTGAGGTCTTTGGGCCGGGGCCGGTCGGGGTAATAGGCGCTGATCGCGTCTGCGGCATCTTCCAGGCTGGCGAAACCATTGGGACTGCCGGTCATAAAATCACGGATCTTTGCGACGCCCGCCGGGGCCATCTGCGGCACGATATCGACCAGCACCAGCGCGGCGACATCAAACCCCAGCGAGGCCGCGACCAGCGCAGTGATCCCGCCCAGCGATGCGCCGACCAGCGCCACGGGGCCGCTGCCCTGCCCCGCCACCGCGATCAGATCCTGCGCGCGGGTAGTGATCGCATAGTCACCATCGGGGGACCAGTCGCTATCCCCATGGCCGCGCAGGTCATAGTTGATCGCGAAGTACCCGGCCTGCGCCAGTTGCTGTTCGCACTTGTCCCACGAATGCCGCGTCTGTCCGCCGCCATGCCCCAGCACCACCGTCGGCGCGCCGCGCGGGCCAGCGATGTCAGCGGCAATGGACAGGCCGTCAGCGATGGGAATGCGGATCGTTTCAGCGTTCATAGGTAAAGCGATGCCTGCCCACTGCCAGTGGGTCAACCGGAATTAACCGTACGATTAAACCGGTGGAGTGTGCGCGACGAGGTGATTGCCGGTGCCACAACTTGGCGATAGGCTGCGCGCCAAGCAACCCGGAGCAAAGCCATGAAACGCAACCACCTGATCATCACCCTGCTCGCCGCCACCGCCGGGATCACCGCTGCGGTCAGCGCCCAGGCCCCGTCTGCACCGGCCGCGCAGCAAACCTGGATCCACGCCGGGCGGGTGATCGCGGTTCCCGGGACCGCTCCGCGCGGCGCGACCACTATCGTCGTTCAGGATGGCCGGATCGTGGCCTTGCACGACGGGTTCCTGCCCGCCCCTGCTGGTGCGGCGACGATTGATCTGAAGGCGCGCACCGTGCTGCCGGGGCTGATCGACAGCCACACGCACCTTTCGTCTGACCGCGCCGGGAACGAGGGCTTGGCTGCGGCGATGACCGACAGCCTGCCGCTCAACGCTTACGAAACCCAGTACAACGGGATGAAGACTCTGCGCGCCGGGTTCACCACAGTCCGCAATCTGGGCGATGATGGCGGCAAGGTGTTGGCCTACCGCGATGCGATTAAACGCGGCTGGGTGCAGGGTCCGCGCATTCTGGACGCGGGCGAATCACTCTCCACCACCGGCGGGCACATGGACGGCCGGGTTGGCCTGGCCGACGACGTCCACGCACAGGTGGGCACTGAAAACCTGTGCGACGGGGTGGACGATTGCCGCCGTGCGGTGCGCCGCCAGATCGGGCGCGGGGCGGATGTGATCAAGTTCGCCACCACCGGCGGGGTCAATTCGGGCACGGGTCTCGCGACCCGGATGTTTGAGGACGAGGCGCGCGCGCTGGTCGAAACCGCGCACGCCTATGGCCGCAAGGTGGCGGTGCATGCGCATGGGCTGGACGGAATCAAGCTGGCGGTGCGCGCGGGCGCGGATTCGATTGAGCACGGTACCACCATCGACGAAGAAACCGCGCGGCTGATGGTCAAAAGCGGCACCTTCTATGTCCCCACGCTCAGCACGGTGAACGGCTATCTGGAGCGGCTGGCAGCCAATCCCAACGCCTATCCCCCGGCGATTAAGGCGCAGATCGATTGGCGGATCGGGATCACCGGCAAGAGCCTGCAGATCGCCTATCCGCTGGGAGTGCGGATCGCCTATGGCACTGACGCTGGCGTATCCAAGCACGGCCGCAACGCCGATGAATTCGAACTGCTGGTCAAATTCGGGATGTCGCCCGCCGAAGCAATCAAAGCCGCGACGATCAACGCCGCCCTGCTGCTGGGGCTGGACAAGGAAGTGGGCACGCTGGAAGTGGGCAAAAGCGCCGATATCATTGCGGTGGATGGTGATCCACTGGCGGATGTCAAAGTGCTGAAGGCGATGAAGTTCGTGATGGCGCGGGGCAGCGTGATCCTGAATTTCTAATGTGGGACTGATTACTGCGAATCGCACCGGATTTCGCTTGAAATTCCGCTGCCTGCCAATACCCTGGGCGTAATTGCTTACGGGGGACTTCAATGCGCCGGGTTGTGCAGGCACTTTTGTTATCGTCAATACTGGCCGCGCTGCCACTCAGCAGTGCACCTGCGCAGCCCAGTCCTGCGGCTGCGCTGGCCAGCGAAGCCCGCCCGCCTAAATTCCCGGCGTTGAATTTCGCCAAGGGCAGCGGGCTGTCCGACGTGATGCTCTCACCCGATGGGGCGCAGATCGCCTTGCGCGCAACGATAGGTGAGAAAGAATTCGTCGCTCTGGTTGATCCGGTCACACGCAAGGCGACGCAGAAAATCGGTCTGCCCGACAAGGCCGAACTGGAATGGTTCCGCTGGGCCGGAACTGGTAAGCTGCTGGTGTCAATGTCTGCCCAGGTGCAGTTCTTTGGCGAGGATGCGCGGATCACCCGGCTGTACCTGTATGATCTGGTCACTGCCTCGCTCAGTTTCGTCGGCAAGGTGGATATGGGGCTGAGCGGCGATGACGTGATCCACGTCGATCCGGAGGGCAAATACGTGCTGCTGGCGATGCAGCGCACGATCTATGACTATCCCTCGGTCTGGCGGTTTGAGCTCGATGGCTCAGGGCCCAAAGGCGGCAAGCAGTGGGAAAAGGAAAAAAACGGCGTCTGGGGCTGGATCACGGACAATGCGGGCGTGGTCCGGATGGGTATGGAACCGGTCCAGGGCGGACGCAAGCTGAAGCTGTGGTATCGCAGCAAGGCCGGTGATCCCCTGAAACTGATCGCCAAACTGACTGAGGACACGGCAGAAGACGAGTTGTGGGACGTGCTGCGGATTGTCTCCAATTCGGACGAAGGGCTGGTGCTCAAACCCGATGGCAATGGCCGCGTCGCGGTGCGCAAGTTTAATTATGCCACCCGCACTGTTGGCGACGTGGTGTTCGCCGTGCCCGGCTGGGACGTGCAGGACATGGCGTTTGACGATAATGATACCTTGATCGCCGCCTTTTATACCGACGACCGCGACCGGGTGGCCTGGTTCGAACCCAAGATGAAGCGGCTGCAAGCGCGGCTGGACAAGGCGCTGGCCGGCTTGGAAGTCTGGGTGGCGTCACGCGCGCGCGACAATTCGCGGATGGTGGTCTGGGCGGGATCAGAGGCTGATCCGGGCGGCTATTTCATTTACGATGCCGCCCAGGGCAAGCTCGATGCGTTTGTCTCGCATCTGTCCGGGCTTGATCCCGCGCAACTCGCTCAGCCGAAGCCCGTGAGTTATACTGCGCGCGACGGCACGAAAATCAGCGCCTATCTGACCCTGCCGCGCGGGCGCGGGGCCAAGGATTTGCCGCTGATCATCCTGCCGCATGGCGGGCCGTACGGCGTGCGCGACAAGCTCGATTTTTCCGCCGAAGTGCAATTCCTCGCCAACCGCGGTTATGCCGTGCTGCAACCCAACTATCGCGGCTCGGGCGGTTATGGTGAGAAGTTTGACGAGCTCGGTCAGGGCCAGATTGGCCGGGCGATGCAAGACGATATCGACGACGCGATGGACTGGGCGATCAAGGACGGGGTCGCTGATGCGAAACGAGTCTGCGTGGTCGGGGCCAGCTATGGCGGCTATGCGGCGCTGTGGGCGGTGACCCGCAACCCCGAACGCTATCGCTGCGCCGCCAGCTTTGCCGGAGTGACCGATTGGGACCGGATCCTGAAATACGACGCGCGGTTTTTCACCCGCAAAGGTGCGCGCAAATGGCGCACGCGGGTCCAAGGCGATGACGCCAAATTCGATCTGGCGCAGGTCTCTCCATTGGAGCAGATCGCACGGCTGCAACGCCCGGTGCTGCTGGCGCATGGTGATGCTGATACCAATGTGCCATTCAAACAGTTTACGCTGTACCGCGATGCGGCACTGAAAGCTGGCAAACCGCTGGAAATGCTGGTGTTCAAAGGCGAAGGCCACGGCTTGGTGCAGGATGAAAACGAAGCCAAATGGTACGAAGCGCTTGAAGTGTTTCTGGCAAAGCACAATCCGGCCGAGTGAAGCCTGAACGGCGTACCGCCGCCACGGCACAAGCTGGCGCGCCGCGCGGGAACAAACGGTAATTTCGCGACTTTGAAGCAGCGTTCGCCGCGCCCGTTTCTGTGCGTGCGGCGTGCTTGCTTGCAAAGGATCACAGCATGGCCAAAGCCCCCGCCACTCCCCCCAAGTCCGCCGCCAGCCCCGCGCTGGACAATGCGCTGCACGATCATGCCCCCGGCACCGGGTCAGCAATTCCCGCCGAAGCGCTGGGCAATGCCGGTGAAACCCACCAGCGCGTGCCGCACGATGGCGATCACCGCGATAGCTTGGCGCACCTGACCGACAACTTTGGCCACCGCATTGCCGATAACCAGAACTCGCTGCGCGCGGGTGAACGCGGGCCGACGCTGCTCGAAGATTTCGTGCTGCGCGAGAAGATCTTTCACTTCGACCATGAACGCATCCCCGAACGGATCGTCCACGCGCGCGGATCGGCGGCGCACGGCGTGTTTGAAGTGACCAAGGCGATCCCCGCGCTGACCAAGGCCGGGCTATTCCAGAAGACCGGCAATCAATGCCCGGTTTTCACCCGGTTTTCCACCGTCGCGGGCGGCGCGGGCAGCATCGATACCCCGCGCGATGTGCGCGGCTTTGCGGTCAAATTCTACACCGACGAAGGCAACTGGGATCTGGTCGGCAACAACATCCCGGTGTTCTTCATCCAGGATGCGATCAAGTTCCCCGATCTGGTCCACGCGGTGAAGATGGAGGCTGATCGCGGCTTTCCCCAAGCGGGCAGCGCGCACGATACGTTCTGGGACTTCATCGGACTGATGCCCGAATCGATGCACATGATCATGTGGGCCATGTCTGACCGGACGATCCCGCGCACCCTGCGCAACATCGAAGGCTTCGGGGTCCACACCTTCCGGCTGGTCAATGCGGATGGCGACGGCAAGTTCGTCAAATTCCACTGGAAGCCGGCGCTGGGGCTGGCGTCGACCACTTGGGACGAGGCGGTCAAGCTGGCCGGAGCCGATCCCGATTTCCACCGCCGCGACCTGTTCGAAGCCATAGACAGCGGCAACTTCCCGGCGTGGGATCTGGGCGTGCAGGTGTTTGACGAGGAATTCGCCGCCAGCCTGCCCTACGATGTGCTCGATGCGACCAAGCTGATCCCCGAGGAATTGCTGCCCGTCGAGATCGTCGGCCGGATGACACTGAACCGCAATGTCGACAACTTCTTCGCCGAAACCGAGCAAGTTGCGTTCATTCCGACCAACGTTGTTCCGGGGATCGACTTCTCCAACGATCCGCTGCTGCAAGGACGCTTGTTCTCTTACCTCGATACGCAAAAGTCGCGGTTGGGGACCACCAACTTCCACCAAATCCCGATCAATGCGCCCAAATGCCCGTTTCACAATTTCCAGCGCGATGGGATGATGCAAACGCTGGTGCCGACTGGCCGCGCCAACTATGAGCCCAACAGTCTGGCCGAAGCGGGCGAGCACGGCGGCCCGCGCGAATGCCCCGAAACCGGGTTCAGCAGCTTTCAGGAAAATGCCGAACGCAACGATCCCACTGCCAAGCTGCGCGTCCGCGCCGAATTGTTCGGCGATCATTACAGCCAGGCGCGGATGTTTTACCGCTCGCTGACCGAGAATGAGCAGGCGCATCTGGCCTCGGCGCTGGTATTCGAACTGTCCAAAGTCACGCTGGAACACGTCCGGGTGCGCGTGCTCAGCCGGGTTCGCAACATCGACGAAACGCTTGCCAAACGCGTCGCGGATGGGATCGGAATGCCGCTGCCCGCCAAGGCCAAGGCGCAGCGCGAGCCGGTCGATCTGGGAACATCAGATGCCTTGTCGATCCAGAAACAGGCCAAAGACACCATGCAAGGCCGCAGCGTCGGCATCCTGTTTGCCGAAGGGTCTGACAAAGCGATGATCGACCGCTTGAAGGGCGAGATCGAGGCGGCTGGCGGCATGGTCAAACTGGTCGCGCCCAAGGTTGGCGAGCTCAAGGTCAAGGGCGGTACATTGAAAGCCGACGGCCAGCTGGCGGGGACGCCATCGGTGGTGTTCGATGCGGTGATCGCGATCCTGATGCCCGATCAGGCGGCGCTGCTGGCTAGGGATGTTGGCGCGGTCGCGTGGTTTGCCGATGCCTGGTTCCACTGCAAGACCATCGCAGCCTGCGGCGGCACGCGCGAGCATCTGCTGCCCAGGGCCAACATCGAACCCGACGCCGGGGTGCCGCAGCCGGAAGACTTCATGCAGGTCGGGGCAGTCCGCCATTGGGACCGCGAACCCAAAGTCCGCGATCTGGCGTGATCGATCAGGCTGAGTTCAAGGCGCTGGTGCAGTCAAAAACGCCACCAGCGCCTTGACCTTCTTTTGCCGCCATTGCGGGGCGGGCGCGATCAGCCAGTAAGCGCGGCGGCAGGGTTCGGGGGGGCCGAAATGAACCGTGCGGCCCATCGGTTCCCAGTTCTGCGCCAGCAAGGCCGGCACGCGCGCCTGGCCCATGCCCGCCGCCGCCGCCGCGAAGGCTTGCCCGGCATCGCCGACTTGCAGTGGCGGTTCGGCAGTGGCCTCGCCCGCCGGGTTATCCGCCGGGTTCGGATCGCCCGGCCAGGCGATCCATGCGCCCTCGCCCACGGTAATCTGCGCTGCGTCACCCAGGGCAACGCCTTCAAACTCGCCCGGCCCCTCGGCCCAGCGCACCGCAAGGTCGAGGTTGGCTTCGGTGAAGTCGGCGGTCTCATCCCCCACCAGGCTATAGCGCACCTCCGGGTTGGTCTTGCGGAAGGCGGCGAGGCGCGGGGCGAGCCAGGTGGCGAAGAAATCACGCGGGGCAGCAATAGTATAGACGTGGCTGGCCTGCCCCGCCTGCATCGCGCGCACGGCATCCTCAAAGTGCAGGAACCCGCTGCGTAATGCTTCAAGCCCCGCTCCGGCCTCGTCGGTCAGTTCCAGCCCTTTGGGCGTGCGGCGAAACAGCACCACCCCCAGCAAGTCCTCAAGCGCGCGGATTTGCTGGCCGACGGCGGCGGGAGTCACTGCCAGCTCGTCCGCTGCGCGGGTGAACGACAAGTGCCGGGCAGCGGCATCAAATACGCGCAGGGCGTTCAGCGGGAGCAGCGTGCGCTTCATGGCCGCGCGCTTTATCCCGCTGTCGCGGGCGCTGCCAGCGGAAAGAACGGGATCGCGGCTTCGAACAAGTCGCCATCGGCTGCGCGGAAGGTGTAGAACCCATCCATCGAACCGTACGGCGTGGTCAGCGGACAGCCCGATACGTAGTCGTGGCTTTGTCCTGGCTGCAAAGTGGGTTGTTCGCCCACCACGCCGTCACCTTCAACCATATTCACCATCCCGCGCCCGTCGGTGATCCGCCAATGCCGGGTGAGCAATTGCACCGCGCGGTCTGACCCGTTCTCGATCCGGATGTGATAGACCCAGAACCACTTGCCGGGATCCCGGTCGGTACTGGGCTGCGATTGTTCGGGCAAGTAATTCACGGCGACGCGCACAGTGATCCCATCCGTAATCGCCGCGTGCTGGAAAAGCTCTTTCATAGCACCCTAGGTAGCGAGCGATCAGCGATCCGACAATGGTGGAGCGCCGCCTGCGGATTGCAATCGAATGCAGCTTGGTGCTGGGCGAACAGAATGTTAGCGATACGGCCATGACCCATCCAATGACCACCACCGAGCTGTTACTGCTGGCGCTAATCCTGATCTTCGCGGTGCCTTACGCAATCTGGCGATTGGGCCGCACCGATTACATCGCGCCGCTGGTGGTGGTGCAGATCATCACCGGCATCCTGCTGGGCCCCGGCGTGCTGGGGGCGGCGTTTCCAGACTATTACACCACGATCTTCACCCCAGCTGTGATCGGATCGCTGAACGGGATCGCGTGGTGGGCAGTGATGCTGTTCGTGTTCGTCGCGGGGATCGAGCTTGATATCAAGGAGGCCTGGCGCTGGCGCGGGGAAACCGGGGTTACGGCCGGGCTGGCACTGGCCGCGCCACTGTTGCTGGGCAGCGGCGCGGCGGTGCTGTTGCTGGCAGTGACGGGACCGTCCGACTGGATCGGCGCAAAGGGGACCGAATGGCAATTCGTGCTGGGCGTGGGCATGGCCTGCGCGGTTACCGCCCTGCCCATTCTGGTGCTGCTGCTGGAAAAACTGGAGCTGCTGCGCACGCCGATGGGCCAGCGGATCCTGCGCTATGCCAGCCTTGACGATTTGGCGATCTGGGCGGTGCTGGCGCTGATCCTGCTCGATTGGGAACGGGTCGGGCGTCAGGTCGGTTTCATCGCGCTGTTCCTGCCCGCCGCCCTTGCCATGCGCTGGGCCATGGCGCGGCTGAAGGTGCCAGACCGCTGGTACGTCGCGCTGGTCTGGCTCGCGGCCTGCGGCTTCCTGGCGGACTGGGCCGGGCTGCATTACATGGTCGGCGCGTTTCTGGCGGGTGCGGTGCTGGATGCTGAATGGTTTGAACTGGAACGGATGGACAAATTCCGCGACATCGTGCTGCTCGCGTTCATGCCGGTGTTTTTCCTCTCCACCGGGCTGCGCACCAGCTGGGACGTGGGCGGGCCGCTGGTGTTCGGCGCGGCGGGGTTGTTGCTCGTCGCCTCCGTGGTGGGCAAACTGGCCGGGCTGGGTCTGGCGGGCAAGCTGCTGCACTGGGGCAAAGGCGAGGCGTGGATCATCGGCTGGCTGCTGCAAACCAAGGCGCTGATCATGATCATCTTTGTCAACATTCTGTTTGATAAGCAGATCATCACCAGCGCCACCTTCACCGCGCTGCTGCTGTGCGCCGTCGGCAGCACAATGCTGACCATCCCGGTGGTAACCCCGGCGCTGCGCAAGGCCGGCGCGCTAATCGGAAAACGCGGCTAGTCCTCTCCCGTGGGAAAAGAATGGCGGAGTGGCACAGGCCTTCCTCTCCCGTGGGAGAGGGGGACCACGAAGTGGTGGAGTGGCACCAGCCGGTGGTCCAAACCTCGCGTTACCCCCGGGCCTGCCTCGCAAACTTGGGAGTACCGGCTTGTGCCCCTCCCCCATCCTGAAACAAGTTCAGGATTGGTCCCCTCCCCTGAAGGGGAGGAAGGATTAAAGCCCCACCTGCACCAGCGCCTGATCGAGATCGTCGATCAGATCCTGCGGGTCTTCCAGGCCCACGTTGAGCCGCAGCATCCCCTCGGTCACGCCCATTTCCGCGCGCACTTCCGCGCTGACCGAATAGTGCGTGGTCGAGGCATTGTGGCACATCAAGGACCGGGCATCGCCGATATTGTTCGAGATATCGATCAGTTCCAGCGCATTGAGCAGCGCGTGGGCCTGCGCGCGGTCCTCCACTTCGAACGCGAAGATTGATCCGCAGGCATCCATCTGCTGCATCGCCAGATTATGCTGCGGGTGGCTCGGCAACCCGGGATGCAGGATGCGCGGCACCCGGCCTTGCAGGAAGGCGCCAACCTTGACCGCGTTTTCGCTCTGACGCTTGACCCGCAAGTCCAGTGTTTCCAAGCCCTTCAGCACCACCCAGGCGTTGAACGGCGAAAGGTTCGGCCCGGTGTTGCGCTGGAACGGCAGCAGCACCGTGTTGATAAACTCTGCCGACCCGCTGACCGCGCCAGCCAGCACGCGGCCCTGCCCGTCCATCAGCTTGGTCGCCGAATAGGCCACCACATCCGCGCCCCATTCGATCGGCCGCTGCAAGGCGGGGGTGGCGAAGGCGTTGTCGACCACGGTCACGATACCGTGTAATTTGGCCAGATCACACACCGTCTTCAGATCAACGATATCCATCGTCGGGTTGGCCGGGGTTTCAAAGAAGAACAATTTGGTGTTCGGACGGATCGCCGCCTTCCACTGATCATTGTCGCGCGCGTCGATGGTGGTCGCCGCGATTCCGAAGCGCGGGAACAGCTGATCGACCAGCCAGCGGCATGATCCGAACGCCGCACGCCCCGCGACCACATGATCGCCGTGGCTCAGCTGGCTCAGCAGCGCCGCCGTCATCGCCGCCATGCCTGATGCCTGAACCCGGCACGCCTCGGCCCCGTCCATCAAGGCAATCCGCTCCTCCAGCATCGCCACCGTCGGGTTCTGCAACCGCGAATAGGTCATCCCCGGGTCTTCGCCGCGGAACCGCGCAGCGGCGGTTTCCGCGTCATCATAGCAGAACCCGGAGGACAGGAAAATCGCCTCGCTGGTCTCGCCCTGTTCGCTGCGCCAGGTGCCCCCACGCACGGCCTGCGTGGCGGAACGCCAGGTGCGGGTGATCGAACGGTCCATGCCAGTGGTGCGCTTCATGATGCTGCGGGCTGTAAGTGGCGCGCCGCGCGCACGCAAGGGCATTGCGCTTCCCCGCCCGGCCCGATAATTCCCGCGCCGATGCGTGCGCCTTTTACCACGGACAAAGACCCCACCGGTTGGTGCGCGATCATCGCGGTGTGCTTCGTCGCGCTGGTCTGGCACCGGCTGGCGATCCCCTCGCAACTGTATTTTGACGAGATTCATTACGTCCCGGCGGCCCGGAAAATGCTGGAATGGGCGCGGCACAATCCGGAGCATCCGCTGCTTGCCAAGCAGGTAATCGCCGCGTCGATCCAGCTGTTAGGCGATAATGCGCTGGGCTGGCGCGTGCCATCGGCGTTGCTGGGCGGGTTTGGTCTCTATGCTTTTTCGCGGCTGGTCTGGTTCACCAGCGGACGCCGCACCGCGACACTGGCCGCAACCTTCCTGCTCGCGACCAACTTCGCCTGGTTCGTCCAAAGCAGGATCGCGATGCTCGATATGGTGATGGCCGCGCTGGGACTGGCCGGGCTGTGGCTGGTCGCCGCCGCGATCCGCTTGCCGCACCAAGCGCGCTGGCGGCTGGCGCTGGCGGGAGTGTTGTTCGGGCTGGCGCTGGGCGCAAAGTGGTCAATTGCGCCGTTGCTGGTGCTGCCGGGGCTGTTGTTCCTCGGCTGGAAGATCAAGGACACTGGCTGGCGGTTTCCGCTGGCGCGCGCGGGCGGTGCGGTGCCGGGGATGACGCTGGTGGAGGCGGGGGTCTGGCTCGGCGTGATCCCGCTCGCGTTCTATTGGGCTACATTCTGGCCGGGCTTTTTCTGGACATCGAGCCCGATTGATCCGTGGTCACCGCTCGCCTGGCACAAGTACATGCTGGAATTGCAGGATTCGGTCACAAAATTGCACCCCTATCGCTCGGTCTGGTATCAGTGGGTCGGCAACTGGCGTGCGATCTGGTATCTGTACCAGCCGGCCGATGGCAGCGCTTATCGCGGGGTGCTTCTGCTCGGCAATCCCTTCACGATGCTCGCCGGGCTGCCCGCGCTGGTCTGGGCGGTCTGGGCCGGAATCCGGCGCGGGCGGAGCGACGCGCTGATGTTCGCGGCGCTCTATGGCGCCTCAATCGGGCTGTGGGTGATCACCAGCAAGCCGATCCAGTTCTATTACCACTACCTGCTGCCCGGCACCTTCCTGATGGCGCTGCTGGCGCTGGCACTGGATGATCTGTGGCGGCGGCGGACCCGCTGGCGCTGGCTCGCCCCGGCGTCCTTGCTGACCAGCGCAGGCATGTTCGCCCACTTCTACCCGATCCTCTCCGCCGCGCAGCTGTGCTGCGGCAAGCCCAGCTTCGCGTGGTGGATGTGGCTGGATAGTTGGCGGTGAATAAGTTCCTTCCCATTTTCACGTAGTGCAAATGCGGAGGTGGCGCGGCCGCAGGCCGTGACGGAGGGGTAATGACGCGCGGGCAGAGACCCATCCGTCTCGCCCTGACGGGGCATTTCGAGTCGCGTGCCTCGAAATGCCCACCTTCCAATTTGTGACATTCGTCAAAAATGGGAAGGATCGTTGTCAATATTTGCCCCAGACGAACCGGCTGGACAGCGCGAAGTTCCAGACCGAACCGATCACGATCCCGGTGATTGCCGCCGGATATTCGTGGAAGCCATAGCGCACCAGCACGGCGGCAACGCCGATATTGGCGAGCAAACCGATTGAGCAGGTCAGCGCGAACTTGGCCCAGCCTTTCAGCAAGGCAGCAAAGCCGGTCAGGCGTTTATCGGCATAGGTCAGGACGTTGTTGAGCACGAAGTTGAAGGTCATCGCCACCATCGCAGCCAGCGTCTGCCCGATCTCGAAAGCGGAGACCATCTCGCCCTTCAGCGTGCCGCCGGATAGCGCCAGATACGTGCTAAGCACCGCCATGTGGACGACCACGCCCAGCGCGCCGATCGTGCCGAACAGCGCGAACCGGGTCGGGATGATCCGGCCGAGCCACTTGTCATATAGCCCGATCAGGAATTCGAAGATGACCGTCTGATCCAGCTTGCTCTCACCCTCGGCCCGCGCGGCGAATTGCAGCGGCACTTCTTTCACCCGGATCGGGCGTTCGTAAGTGGCAAGGATATCGAGCAGGATCTTGAAGCCAACGCCGGAGAGGCGCGGGGCGACGTGGCGCAGGTCTTTAGTGGGCAGCATGAAATAGCCGCTCATCGGGTCAGTCAGCTCAACCCCGGTAACCTTGTTGGCCAGCTTGTTGGCAAAGCCTGAGGCTTTGACCCGGTCGGGCCGCCCCCAGGCGTCGGTGCTCGCGCCTTCGCAGAACCGTGAGGCATAGGCGAGATCATAGTTCCCGCCCTCCAACGCCGCCAGCATCCCCGGCAGCAAAGCGGGATCGTGCTGATGATCGGCATCCATCACCGCCACATAGGGCGCGGCGGTGGAGCACATGCCTTCGATCGCGGCAGAAGCCAGCCCGCGCCGCCCGATCCGTTCGATCACGCGCACCCGCGGTTCTTCCAGACTGATCGCGCGCGCTTCTTCGGCGGTGCCATCGGGGCTGTTGTCATCGACAAAGATCGCTTCCCACCGCAGCCCGGCCAGCGCGCCATCCAGCCGCTGCACCAATGCGCGCAGGTTCCCGCGTTCGTTATAAGTTGGCAGGACAACGGCAAGCTGGAGAGGTTCGGGCATGGAGACACTCGTTGAATCGCAGGTAGCGCGCCGTAGCACGGCGTTGCAGAGGATGGGTTAACGCGGCGGGGGTTGGCGGGGAGCCTTCGACAAGCTCAGGCTGAGCGGGGTTCGGGTGGGGATCATTTAACAACCCCGCTCGTGCTGAGCCTGTCGAAGCACCTCGCGTCAAGCTCGCTGTTATAGCCGTTCCAGCACCGCAGCGCCAATCGCCGCCGTGCTCAGCGTTCCGCCCAGATCGCCGCCGCGCACGCCGTCGGCCAAGGCCTGCGCCACTGCTGCCTCAATCCGCACCGCTTCGGCTTCGCGGCCCAGCGAGTGGCGCAGCAGCATCGCGGCGGACAGGATCGTGGCGAGCGGATTGGCCTTGCCCTGCCCGGCGATGTCCGGCGCAGAGCCGTGGATCGGCTCGTACAAACCCATGGTCCCATCAGACAATGAGGCCGACGCCAGCAGCCCGATCGAGCCAACGCACATGCTCGCTTGATCCGACAGGATATCGCCAAACAGGTTGCCGGTGACGATCACATCGAACTGGCCGGGGTTGCGAACCAGCTGCATCGCGGCGTTATCGACATACATGTGGCTGAGTTCGACAGCGGGGTATTCCGCCGCCACTTCGATCACCACATCGCGCCACAGTTGGCTGGTTTCCAGCACATTGGCCTTGTCAACCGAACACAGCCGTCCTCGCCGGCCCTGCGCGGCCTTGAACCCGACATGGGCGATCCGCCGCACTTCGTCTTCGGCATAGGCCATCATGTCCCAACCCTGACGGCGGCCATCGGGCAGTGTCCGCGTGCCCTTCTCGCCAAAGTACACATCGCCGTTTAGCTCGCGCACGATCAGCAAGTCGATGGCGCTGGCCACTTCAGGACGTAGCGCCGATGCATCTTCCAGGCCCTTGAAAAGTTTGGCCGGACGCAGGTTGGCGAACAGGCCCAGTTCCTTGCGCAAGCCAAGGATCGCCTGCTCGGGGCGCAGGTGCCGTTCCAGCGCGTCGCAGTCCGGATCGCCTACCGCGCCAAACAGGATCGCGTCCGCCGCGCGCGCCAGGTCGAGCGTTTCGGGCGGCAGCGGGTGGCCGTGACGCTTGTACGCGATCCCGCCAACATCGCCTTCGAACAGCGTCAGGCCCGGCAGAGCGAGCGCTTCGAGCACCCGCACCGCTTCGCGCATTACTTCGGGGCCAATCCCGTCACCGGGGAGAACTGCGATCTTCATTATGTGTCCTGTCTAGCCGATCCGGGCGAGCCGATCGCGCAGCACGGCGCGGGTTCCCATAACATCGCGATCCCGCTCGGCAAGGCCATAGCTGGAGAGCTGTGACGTCAAGCCATCAAACGCGGCCAGCGTCGCGGCCCAGTCCGCGCCGGGTTGCGGCACCGCGCCGCCATAACCCATTTCGCGCAGCAGCAGCGTTTCATAGGCAATCACCCCCGGCACCCAGCCACGCGCCGAGGGCGCCAGGCACACCGCATCAAGCAAGGCCGACAAGGCGGAATAGAGCGAAGGATAGGCGTGTCGTTCGGGCAAGGCGGCGGCGGTCAGCGCGGTGGCCCAGGCCAGTGCCGCAGCGGGCAGTGGCTCCGTCAGCCACGGCCCACGGCTTTGCACTAGCTCCACCCGCGCGAACGGCAGTTGCGCATCAGTGCGGCTGCGCAATTCGATCTCAACCAGATTGCCGGGAATCAGGACAGGCCGCAGGTTGCGCCCGCGCGCCCCGGCGACATAGCCCGCGATCAAGCCGTAAGCAGGGGTCAGGAACCTTACCACCGCCGCCGTTTCGCCCTGCACGCGCGTGGCGCAGACAATCGCGGGGTTGCTGATCTCCATCGTTGCGCTGTGCCGGGCGCGCGGCGGCGTGGCAAGCGCCTAGCCCATCTGTCCGCAGCGCTGCGGTGCTCCGCCGCTGGCGATCACCGGATCGGCGGTCTCATAGGCTAGGTCGTGCGCCACCGCCTTGCTTTGCGTCACCAGCGGATTTTCGCTGCGGCCCATCGTCCAGTTTTTGCCCAGCCGCACCTTGTGATTGGGCGCGCACCAGATCTCGCCGCTCGCATCCAGCGCGGTCACCCAGATCAGGTTATGCTCCTGACCGTAATCGATCAGTCCGATGGCATAGCCATCGCCTTTGCCAAGGACGTGAAGCGGAAGAGCGGGATCAAGCTGCGCAAACATGGGGAACCTTTGTGGTGTCCCGGTGAAACCGCTCAGCCGCGCAACAGGTTCCCGCGCCAAGTCAGGCTTTTTTGCTGAGCCGGGCTTCCAGCGCGGCGAGCCGTGCTGCCATCGCATCGTTTTCTTCGCGCGCTTTGGCCGCCATGTCTTTCACCGCGTCGAATTCTTCGCGGGAGACGAAGTCCAGCCCGCCGAGGGCTTCCTTCATCCGCTCACGCGCGCCATCGCGGGCTTCGCGGCCCATCCCGGCCATGGTCCCGGCCGCGCCGTTGATCAGCTTGGCCAGATCGGAGAATAAGGGGCTATCGTTTTGCATGGAGGTCAGATGGTCCTTCGCCGCTCAAATTGCAACGCGTTCAATCGCGCCAGATCCCGCGCGGCCATCGGCATCAGGGTTCATGGCCATGAACTGGTAATTGAGCGCGGCGGCAAACAGCACCCACAGCATAAACGGCAGCATCAGCAGGCCCGCCAGTGGCCGCACCTTCCACGCCAGCCAAGTGGCGGCCAGCGCCGCCAGATCGATCAGCAGCAGCAGCAGGAACGCCGCGCTGATCTGGTGCGCGCCAAAGAACAGCGGCGACCAGCCAAGCATCAGCGCAAAGGTGACGATCCAGGCCGCAATCGCCGGCCCCCGCCCCGGCGCCCCGCGCGCCGTGACGAGCACCGTCAGCGCCAGCGCAATCAGCGCGAACAGCACCGGCCAGACGATCCCGAAAATGGTCGGCGGCGGGAAAATGCCCGGTTTGGCCAGCCCTTGAAACCACGCGCTGGAGGCATCGCCGCCCAGCCGTCCGGACAGGAACCCTAACAGCTCCACCCCCGGCACGAGCACCAGGGCCCAGCGCAAAAATGCGGCGCGCAGCTGATTTGAAGACGCGAGGGCGTTCATCAACACTCCATGATTCGGGTGGCGGGGCTATGCTCGTCCTTGGCGTGGCAGCGCAGGTTAGGCAATGGGCACAGCGTGAACAGCACCCAGCCCGCGCTGCGCCGCGATCAGGAATTCGACATTGCCCTCTGGCCCGGTGATCGGGCTGGGGGTAATTCCCAGCACCGCCCAGCCGAGGCCCTCCAGCCAGGTCTGGACCTCGGCACAGACCCGCTGATGCAGCGCGGGATCGCGCACCACCCCGCCCTTGCCCACTTCGCCGCGCCCCACTTCGAACTGCGGCTTGATCAGCGCGACCAGCGTGCAATCGGGTGCCGCCAGCCGCAGCGGAACGTCCAGCACTTTGGCCAGGCCGATGAAGCTGGCATCGCAGACCACCCAATTGCATGGCCGGTCAATCTGCTGCGTCGTCAGAATCCGCGCCGAGGTTTGCTCCAGCACGGTCACGCGCGGGTCTTGGCGCAATCTCCACGCAAGCTGGTTAGTCCCCGAATCGACTGCGAACACATGAGCCGCGCCGCCGCTCAGCAACACGTCGGTGAAGCCGCCGGTCGAACTGCCGATGTCCATCGCCGTGACGCCCACCGGATCAAGTGTGAAGTGTTCCAAGGCATGGGCCAGCTTGATCCCTCCGCGCGAAACCCACGGATGATCGCGCCCGCGCACTTCCAGCGGGGCATCGCCAGGCAGGGTCTGGCCCGGCTTGGCCAGCTTCGCCTCGCCGCTGAACACCACCCCGGCCAGCACCAGCGCTTGCGCACGGGTGCGGCTTTCGGCCAGGCCGCGATCAACCAGCAGCTGGTCAATCCGCTGTTTCGCGGCAAGACGTGGCTTCGCGGGGTTCGTCATCACTTCCAAGGGGTTGTCTGGGGAGAGGCCTCATTCCATAGGAAGGCGATGAAGGCAATTTATCTTCCCAAATGCTGCTTGGGCTTACCGTTGGCGCTGGTGCTCGCCGCATGCAGTTCCACACCGCCGCCCGTGCCGACACCGGTGCCGACGCCAACAGCCCGGCCAACGCCAGTGCCGGTTTCGCCTCGTCCGGCAGGTGACTGGCGCGATGCACCGATAACGCCGGGGAATTGGTTTTATGCACGCGTACAGGACAATGTAACCCACTCGCCCCCGCCGCAGCCCCTGTTCGTCGCATCGTTTGGTGCGGACCGACGCAGCGAAGTGATCGCACTCACCTGCGGACTGAACCCAACGACGCTTACACTTTCGGTGGCAGGACAAGGCGAGGCACCGCTTGGGGTGACAATCACCACGACGTCTGTGTCGCGCGGATTCACTGCAAACCACAATCGTGCAACCGGGTGGTGGGAAATCAACCTAGCCCCGCGCGATCCAATCCTTGATGCCATGGCGTTCAGCCGTGGGCGATTCATGGTTGCGGTGGAGGGCCAGACTGCGGTCTATCTGCCAAGCTGGCCCGCGGTTAGCCGGGTGATCGAAGATTGCCGCTGATTCAGACCACAAGCCGCGCCCCAAACCTTGGATAGTGACGCCAAAATAAATCAATGCAAGACTTGTTGTGCGGCGCAGAATGATTCACAATCCCGGTCAGGGCAAGCCGGAATCGCCGGTAGCCCCGGGCTCCCCGTGATGGGCTGGCTCTTGGCTTTACAGCACGAAAGGAGGTGACCGATGTCTCATGGTTCAGCAAGGGGGTCGGTAATCCGCGTGATGGAGCATTATCGTTGAGCAAATCGCGATAGAGGTTTCCGCGAGCGGCGCTTCCGGCCGCTGACCATGTCAAGGGCTGCTTCCGGATTGACCGGGGCAGCCCTTCTCATTTGGCGATTTACGCACTAAATCGAAGCCAAGTGGATTAGCTTGTCATTAATTTCATTTTCCTTGCCTATTGCGCAAGTTTCGTTCAATTGCGCCGCTTCAAACCCGAAGGATCCCGCCATGGCGGCACTCGCCGATTCCGACCTGTCATTCACCCGCCTTGCGCACTCCATGCCCACCGCTGTGGGCGTGCGGGATGCGGTGCTGGCGGACCCAGGCTTCGGCAAGCATTTTTCCGACCATATGGTGACGATCGATTGGTCCGAAGCACGCGGCTGGCACAATCCCACGCTGGGCCCGCGCGGACCAATCGCGCTCGATCCGGCGGCGGCGGTGCTGCACTATGCGCAGGAAATCTTCGAAGGGATGAAGGCTTACCGCTTGGCTGATGGCGGTATGGCGCTGTTCCGGCCCGAGGCCAATGCGCGCCGCTTTAACGCTTCGGCAGAGCGCCTCGCCATGCCCGCGCTGCCCGAGCAACTGTTCCTTCAGGCCGTGCGCGAGCTGGTCAGCGCCGATGCGGACTGGTTTCCCAGTGTGGCCGGCGGCTCGCTCTATCTGCGTCCGTTCATGATTGCGACCGAGGCCTTTTTGGGCGTGCGCCCGGCGAAGGAATACAAGTTCATCGTCATCGCCAGCCCAGCCGGTAACTATTTCAAATCCGGCGCACCGGCGGTGTCGATCTGGGTCAGCGACTACACCCGCGCCGCGCCCGGCGGCACTGGCGCGGCCAAATGCGGCGGCAACTATGCCGCCAGCCTGGTCCCCACCGCCGAGGCCTTTGCCAAAGGCCACGATCAGGTGCTGTTCCTCGACGCAGCGGAGCACAAATGGGTGGAAGAGCTGGGCGGCATGAACCTGTTCTTCGTCCATGCCGACGGCACACTGGTCACCCCGCCGCTGACCGGCACGATCCTGCCCGGGATCACCCGTGACAGCCTGATCGACCTTGCCCGCGAAGAGGGCCTGACGGTGCGCGAAGCCCCCTATAGCCTGGACCAATGGCGCGCCGATGCCGCCTCGGGCGAACTGGTTGAAGTCTTCGCCTGCGGCACTGCCGCCGTGGTTACAGCGGTGGGCCGGGTCGCTGACAGCAGCGGCGAATTCCTGATCGGTTCGGGCGGGCCGGGCCAGTTAACCGGCAAACTCCGCGCGAGGCTGGTCGCGATCCAGCGCGGCGAAGCCCCCGACCCGCACGGCTGGATGGTGCGGCTGGGGTGACAGCGTCCGTTGTGAATTGGCTTGGAACTTGGCTGCGGCCAACCGCACAAACAACTAATCGCCTGAATTTGTTCTGATTTCACGCTCTCTTGCTGCGCGCATCTGTCCAAATGAAGCCGCAACAAACACGATCACGCCAAGCACCGCAATCACAATTCCAACGATTTGTAGCACCTGAGTCATTTCATGCACTCATTCAGTTCGCGAACCGCATCATCATAAATACGCTTTTGCGGTAAGCTGAGGTTTGTCTTGCCTGTATACCTTGCTTCGATCTGCAATGCCACTTCGCATTGCTTTTCGCCCGAAACAGGTGCCTCGATCAGAGTCG
Organism: Novosphingobium sp.; assembly: GCA_031415355.1. Lineage (GTDB taxonomy): Bacteria > Pseudomonadota > Alphaproteobacteria > Sphingomonadales > Sphingomonadaceae > Novosphingobium. The sequence goes on from JANORN010000081.1 coordinate 22,253, forward strand.
GAATGCTAGCAGTCAGCAGCCCTGCTGCAATAGCGGCCAACGCATAAACCTTTGCTTCTTTGTAAATTGTGAATGGCGTCCATTTCATGGGCTAAATCTTTTTCGTAGCGATGCACTATTTGCACAAAATTGGATGGTGCATCAATAACTGGATAAGCTGGACGAATCGCTTCACCACCTTGCGCGCATCGCGTTGCGCCGCCATCTTGGCCGCGCAGCTCATGTGAAAGGCTCCCCGTGTCAGAACCCGATTACACCCCGCCCGCCGTCTGGACCTGGGACAAGGAAAATGGCGGACAGTTTGCCAGCATCAACCGCCCGACTTCAGGCGCGCAGACCGAGAAGGAATTGCCGGTCGGCCAGCATCCGTTTCAGCTTTATTCGCTCGGCACGCCGAACGGCATGAAGGTGACGATCATGTTCGAGGAGCTGCTGGAAGCCGGGCACTCCGGGGCAGAATACGACGCCTGGCTGATCAACATCGGTGCGGGCGACCAGTTTGGTTCGGGCTTTGTCGCGATCAACCCCAATTCCAAGATTCCCGCGCTCCTGGACCGCAGCGGTCCCGAACCGATCCGCCTGTTTGAAAGCGGGGCGATGCTGCTCCATCTCGCCGAAAAGTTCGGGGCCTTCATCCCCACTGACCCCGCCGGCCGCGCCGAATGCCTGTCGTGGTTGATGTGGCAAATGGGCTCAGCACCGTTCATCGGCGGTGGGTTCGGGCACTTTTACGCTTATGCCCCGGTCAAGATCGAATATGCGATCGACCGCTATGCGATGGAAACCAAGCGCTTGTTTGACGTGGCCGACAAGCGGCTGGCAGAATCGCCTTATCTGGCCGGGGACGCGATCAGCATTGCGGACTTTGCCACCTTCCCGTGGCTCGGCGCGCTCTATCGCGGGCTGGCATACAATGATGCCAAGACCTTTCTCAGCCTCGACGAATACACCCACGTCGGCCGCTGGGTGATGGAACTCAACGCGCGGCCCGCCACCCGCCGCGGGCTGGTGGTGAACCGCGCGCAGGGCGAGGAAGGCCGGGTCTTGCCTGAGCGCCATGCTGCCAGCGATTTCGACACGCTGCTGCCCGGCACA
>JANORN010000082.1:0-16342 GCA_031415355.1 Novosphingobium sp.
CGCCAGTTTGGGCTGAAAGTGGTCCAACCGCGCCGCCAAGCGTTCGGAGAGGTGTTCGGCGAGAACTTTGGCGAGTGTGCTGCGCGGGCGCTGGCGTTTGGTTTCGAGCAGCCAGTCGGGCGCCGCGTCAGGCAGGAAATCGAAGCTCACTTCGTCGCCGCGCTGCCAATAGCTGGACGCTTGCAGCACCGCGGGGCCCGAGAGGCCGCGATGGGTGAACAGGGCGGCTTCGCGGAAGGCTGCTTTGCCGCAGTTGGCCACCACGTCGGCGGAGACGCCCGACAGTTCGGTGAACAGCGCGTCCTCCCCCGCGAGTGTTAGCGGGACCAGCGCGGGGCGCGGCTGGACGACCTTGAGCCCGAACTGGCGCGCGAGTTCGTAAGCGTGGGCGGTCGCGCCAAGCTTGGGGATCGACGGACCACCGGTGGCAATCACCAGTTTGGGGGCGCTCGCGGTTCCGACATGGAAGCGGCCATCGCGGTGGGTGATTTCGCCGACCGGCGTATCGCAGCGCAAGGTCACGCCGCCCTTCGCGCATTCTTCGAGCAGCATGGCGACGATCTGTTTGGCTGAGCCATCGCAGAACAATTGCCCGAGGGTCTTTTCGTGCCAGGCGATGCCGTAGCTTTCGACCAGGGCGAGGAAATCCTGCGCAGTGTAGCGGCTCAGCGCGGACTTGGCGAAGTGGGGGTTGCTGGAGAGGAACCGCTCCGGGGCGGTGTGCAGGTTGGTGAAATTGCAGCGCCCGCCGCCCGAAATCAGGATCTTGCGGCCCGGCTCAGCGTTGTGATCGAGCAGCAGCACCTTGCGCCCGCGCTGTCCGGCGGTGGCGGCGCAGAACAGCCCTGCCGCGCCCGCGCCGAGGATGATGGCGTCGTAATCCTCCCCGGAACGGGGAGGGGAACCGCGACGCGCAGCGGCGGGGTGGAGGGGCACGGGCGGGTATTCAGGACCGATTTGGCCAGCACCGTCAGGAACACTCGCCTGTGCCCCACCACCACCCCGGATCAAGTCCGGGGTGGTCCCCCTCCCCGCTTCGGGGAGGATCATCGGACCAGTTCCAGCGCCAAAGCTTCCGCCACCCGGATCCCATCGACCGCTGCCGAGAGGATTCCCCCGGCATAGCCGGCGCCTTCGCCCGCCGGGTACAGCCCGCGCGTGTTGATCGACTGCAGGTCCGCCCCGCGCTTGATTCGCACCGGGCTGGAGGTCCGGGTTTCCACGCCGGTCAGCACCACGTCCGGGTGATCGTAGCCCGGCAGCTGCCGTCCGAACACCGGCAGCGCCTCGCGCATTGCGCTGACCGCATAGTCCGGCAGGCAAGCCGCCAGATCGGTCAGTTTCACCCCCGGCTGGTAGCTGGGTATAATGCTGCCGAGCTCGGTTGAAGCCTTGCCGCTGAGGAAATCGCCCAGCTTTTGGCCCGGCGCGCGGTAATCCTCGCCGCCCGCCTTGAACGCCAGTTCTTCCCATTTGCGCTGGAACTGCATCCCCGCCAGCGGACCGCCGGGATAGTCGCGCGCGGGGTCGATATCGACCACGAGGCCCGAATTGGCGTTGAATTCGGCGCGCGAGTATTGGCTCATGCCGTTGGTCACCACCCGCCCCGGCTCGCTGGCAGCGGCGACCACGCGCCCGCCGGGGCACATGCAGAACGAATAGACCGAACGCCCGTTGGTGGCCTTGTGCGCCAGCGCATAGGCCGCCGGGCCGAGGACTTTGTTGCCCGCGAATGGCCCGTACCGCGCGGTGTCGATCAAGGCTTGCGGATGCTCGATCCGCACGCCGATCGCGAACGGCTTGGCCTCCAGATAGACCCCTGCTGCATGGAGCACTTCAAAGGTATCGCGCGCCGAATGGCCGACGGCCATGATCACGTGGCTGGCGGGGAGGTAGTCTCCGGTCGAAAGGTGCAGGCCATTGAGCTGGCCGCCAGAATCATTGGCCGCAATGTCGAATCCATCGACCCGCGTCTCAAACCGGTATTCGCCGCCCAGCGCCTCGATGGTTGCGCGGATGCTCATCACCATCGTGACCAGCCGGAATGTGCCGACATGCGGGTGCGCTTCGGTGAGAATTTCCGCCGGCGCGCCCGCTTTGACAAATTCCACCAGCACTTTGCGGCCCAGCTGGCGCGGGTCCTTGATCCGGCTGTAGAGTTTGCCGTCAGAAAACGTGCCCGCCCCGCCTTCGCCGAACTGGGCGTTGCTTTCGGGGTTCAGCACGGCGCGGCGCCACAGCCCCCAGGTGTCCTGCGTGCGTTCGCGCACCGCTTTACCGCGTTCGATGATGATCGGTTTGAACCCCATCTGCGCCAGCACCAGCGCGGCGAGCAAGCCGCAGGGCCCCGCGCCGATCACCACCGGGCGCGGGCCGTCGTAATTATCCGGCGCGCGGACCGGGAACGTGTAGCTGGTATCGGGGGTGCGCCGGACGTGGCTGTCCTCCGCAAACCGCGCCAGCACCGCCGCTTCGTCGGTCACTTGCACATCGAGCGCATAGACCAGCTTGATCGCGTGCTGCTTGCGCGCATCGTTGCCGCGCCGCGCCAGGGTGATCTGCTCCAGTTGCATCGCTGTGACCCCCAATCGTGCACAGACCGCCTCAGCCAGTGCTTCGGGCGGGTGATCAAGCGGCAAGGTCAGGTCAGTCAGGCGGATCATGCCCCTGCCCTAGAGACTGCCGACTGGCAGGGGAAGAGGGGGCGGCGCGGGCCGGAGGGTGCGGGCGCAACGGCTGGATGCTGGGTCGCTCGCAGCGTCAGCAAGCAAATGCCAACTCGCAGTCAAAGGTACACGCCCTCCCGTCCGTTCGAACTGTAGGTTAATACTGCGAGGCTGTTATTTGGTTGCCGTAAGCGCGATTCACCCTTGATTTAATCAATAGAGAAGTTCCGCCATCTGAAACAAGCCGTTGCCAGACTCAAACACACTGTATTTAAGCGGTTTATCGGTTGGTTGGATTTGTTGCAATATATGATGCCGTGCGTTATGTTGTGATTGCGGTTATTGTTTCCGCTGCGGAATAGGGAGGTTAGTATGGCTACTAAATCAATCACAAGTACGCATGAAGCGCTGATCAAGACCATTGGCCCGATCAATGAAGAAATCGCGCGGGTGGTCCATCAATTGGAGAAACTGCGCGGCGAACACGCAATCTTGCGGGCTTTGTCACACGCTGAACTTGAAAAAGCCGGGCTTTCTGCAAATGCGATTGACCGCTTTACCGCTGCTTGCTGGTAAACGGCGCAACGCTGCGCGGTTGCATCGGGTTGCACGCTGACGAGGCAGAAGAGTTGCGCCAACGCTTGGGCCGCATGAGTCGTTCCGCCGCCGTTTACGGCGTGCGAACTGAGTGCAGCAGCTGCCTCGTCTTTGATTTGCCAGTCAGGCACCACGCGAGCCTGCGCCGGCCTCCCGCGCCGCTGGCAAGTGCTGGTCAGGCGCGGACCCTGTCCTCTGCGTTTGAGCGGCCTGCGTTTGAGCCGCCTGCGTTTTGCAGGGCGGCTGTGCGCGGTGCGCGCACGATTGATCGCGTCGCTGCGAGGAATCCCGGCTTGCGAAGGTCTGCGGCATGACCCCGCCCCAATCCGGACGAGGCCTCAAATCCGAGCGGGCCCGCAAATCCGGACGGGGCGACGTTCGCCGCTGCGCTGGCGCCGCCGCGTATGTGCACCAGGCGATCGCGCTCAGCCAAGCGGTTCCCCCGGTCCGGTCCGTCCCGATTTTGAGCGCGGGGCGCAGTGCAGCACAACTTCGCCAGATCTTTCCAGAGTGCACATTCAGTGCGATTTCACCGCCGCCAATCGCTGCCTGCACGGCGCAATATCCGGATCAAGACCTGGTTGCAGACTGGGCGTCAAACCTGATCGCAGCGCAGACCGGGGCCGGCGACCCCACGCGGGTGCTGATCGCCATTGCAGGCCGAACAGACACCCTGGCGGCGATCTATTATGGCCTGCAAACCCGCCGGTCGATCCGGCTAATGGCCGATTTCGACGCGGTCGAAGCCGCTTTGGCGGGCGTAACGTCCGCCATCTTGGCCGGACCGCCCGAGGTATTCGGCAAGCGCTTGCTCAAGCGCTTGCTCGATTGGGCCCAACAGAGCCCGGCGGCACCGCGCCAGATCGGAATTATCACCGGGCGCGATCCGGTGCAGATGTTCGATTTGGTGGCGAAACTGGTGCTGGCGGGTTTGCCGCGCGGCACGCCAGAGCAGGCCTTGATCGCGCCAGCTGGGCAAGGCGATGCGTTCGAATTTATCGGCGCGCATGGCAACGAGCTGCACCTCAGTTACCGCGATGGCGTGCTCTGCGGCAGATCGGCGGCGCTGGCCGCAACCCCTGCTGCGGGGTTCGATTGCGGGGTCGGCTGCCAATTCAAACCGCGCTATCGGGCCGATCAGGTGCGCAAGAGCACGGTGTTTCTGGTCAGCTGCGACGGATTTACCCCCAGCGATGGGTTCGCGCCGAGCGCATTCAGCCTGTTGTTCGGGCTGCTCGACGGGCCGGTCTGCAATATTCTGGCACCCTACAAACATGTCCAGGCCAACGCTGCGCTGCTGACGATGATCAAGGCGCTGGCCCGCGCCAATTATCCGCTGGGCGAAATCGCGTTTCTGGCGAACGGGCGTGCAAATCGCGGGGTGTTGCCCGACTATGGTTATGTCGTGCTGGGCGATCCAGAGCTGACCGCCATAGCGCGTCCGCCTGAACCGGCTCCACCGCCAGAAACGGTTGAAACGGCGCAGGGCGCGCTGGTTCGCGCCGTGATCAGGCCGGATCAAACCGCGCTGACCGTCCGGCTAGCAGTTCCGCACACCGATCAGCCGCTGGCGCTGGTGCCGGTCAGCGACAATCTGCGGGCCGGCGCGCCGCTGTTTACGATTGGCGCCCTGCCCGGCCGGACTGAGATCGATGTATCGCTGTTCGATGCCGCACCGCTACCCGCAGGCCTGGTGGAATTTGCGATTGTCGCGGCGCAGCCTGCCGATCCGGCGATCTTGGCGCGCACAGTTGCGCAATTGCAGAATTGCCGCCTGTTTGCAGCGATCCTGGAGGCCGAGGATACGTCCGCCGATTTGCAAGCGCAGCTGTGGCACTTGCTGCATTCCACCGCCGCCTTTCCGCGCTTGATTGAAGCCGCCCATGGCCAGGCGCTGATGCTGCAACTTGATGCGCTGATTGCGACCCGGTTGGCCCAGGTCCAGCGCGCGCTCGCCGATTCGCTGCTCGCCGCTTTGGCGACGCAGCGGCTGTGGATCAGCCAGGATTACGTCAAATTGTTCGCCTGCGTGACGCGGGCCGCCGCCGATCCCGATAGCAGCTGCCCGCATTGTACCCAGCATGTCACCACCTGGCGCTACGATGATCCGCTGACCAACTTGCCGAGCCGGCACATGGGCATCTGTGATCGCTGCGGGATCATTGCCGATGCGCCGGTTGTGAACGCGATCCAGCTTGCGGTAGAGACGATCGGATCGCTGCGCCGCCGCGATGTGCCAGTCACCGCACGGATCACCAACACCGGCACAGTTCCCGCCGGCGCCAGCCTTGTCGTGCAGATGAATCGCTGGCAGATTGACGGCATTGGTGCAACGGATTGCCGCGCCGAATTTATGCTGGGCCCCGGCGAAACGCGTGAACATTGCGCCACGCTGCATTTGCCAAGCCCGTTTCAGGATGATGTTTTGGCGATCCAGGCTTTTGCTGTGACCGATCAGCTTGATCTCGTCTTTGCCAGTCAAAAGGTCATGGTGGCGGTCCGGCCGTAGTGATTGCGGCCGATTAAGCTTTGGCGCGATAGTCCGCTGTGATGGTTCCAGCAGCAGCCAACTCTTGCTCATGGCTGTCTTCGCGACAGTCTTCGGCGAGGGCCTGGGCCTCCCAATCCTGCATCGCCGGATGGGCCAGGATATGATCGACCCAGGCCTGCCCCTTGCCGACCTCCAGGCCGTAAGTGCGGATCCGGAACGCCACCGGTGCGTAAAATGCATCGGCGGCTGAAAAGCCCGCGCCAGCGAGCCAGGGTCCACCAAACTGTGCCAGTCCGGCCTCAAGGATTTCGCGTACCCGCGCGACATCGCGCTGCAACCCAGTGCTCATTGGCTTGGGCGTAACGCGAACCCCCACGTTCATGGTGCAATCGTTGCGCAGGTGCCCGAACCCCCCGTGCATTTCTGCGACCACGCCTTGCGCGAATGACCGCGCGGCTGCGCCTTCGGGGAACACGCCCGCGTGCCGGTCCGCCAGATAAAGCGCGATGCCAAGCGAGTCCGGCACGGCCTGGTCGCCGTCGAGCAACAGCGGAACTTGGCCAGTGGCGGAGAACGTGCGAAAATCGTCATAATTGTCGGGCTTGGTGAAGGATACCATCCGGTCTTCGAATGGAATCCCCAAGATCGTCAGCAACAGCCACGGCCGCAGGCTCCAGCTTGAATAGTTACGATTGGCGGTGATCAACACATAGGGCATCGGCGGAGCTCTCACAGGAGTTGCAGCAAGGCTGCATCGATAAAAGTAACAGTATTTTGTGGCGTCGCGCTAACGGCTATAGTAAACGAACAATGTCGAGTCGCATTCCCGCTGGGCCAAACATGGTCGGCACTAGTAACGCAATGAATACCGTTGCTTATGATTGGGAGTGTTTATCCATGGCTGATTTTGCTTCTTTACCTCCGTCGCACAAAACTCCGGAACCGGATGGCTTTTTCCAGGGCGGAATGATGCCTGCAACCGGGCAAGATATTACGGCTCTGATCATTCTTGATCTGCGCAACCTGGGGCTGTCGGTCAAGCAAGGCAAGGCGCTTGAGGGCGAGATTCGCGATTTCGTGCACCAGCGGCTCGAAAAAATGGAGGTCAGCCTCAAAAATCGTTCGGCCGTCGATCTCAGCAAATCGGTGTTCGGGATTGCGTTCGACTGATTGTTGGAATTGCGCGGGCGCAAAGCATTGTCCGCCGTGCCTCAACACCGCTTGGGAGACTTCGCATGACTGAATTTGTGTCACTGTCACCCACCGCGCGCCGCGCTGCGCCCGATGGCTATTTTCAAGGCGGACTGATGCCCGCGGCGGGTCAGGATCTGGCCGGTCTGATCATTTTCGACATCCGGGCGCTTGGGCTCAGCGCCAAACAGGGCCAGGCACTCGAAGCCAACCTGCGCAAAGATTTGCACAAACGGCTGGAGAAGCTGGGGGTCGAACTGGGCAACCGTTCAGCGATCGAACTGGGCAAAGCGGTATTCGGCATGGCGTTCGATTAACAGAGCGGCCGGATGGAAGATCACGCTGCATGGATCGAATGGGCGGTCCAGAACTTGGCGCAAGGGGTCAAGCGCGACGCGGTGACGCAGGAATTGGCGGCCCATGGCTTTACCCCAGCCGAGGCTGATGCGGCGCTGGCCAGTCTGGATGACAGTCCGGTGTTCCGCGCCGCACAGCGGCTGGGCGCGGACTTGCGCAAGTGGACCTCGCTGGGCGACGCGCTGCTCGAATTGCAGGGTCAGGCGCATGATTTTACCCGGATTCCGCGCTGCCGCGGCTTGAGCGGCGCAGCGTTCCACCGCGATTTCTATACGCGCAATCTGCCGGTGATCATCGAGGATTTTGCTACCGACTGGCCCGCGCTGGACCGCTGGACCATGGCATTCCTGTGCGAACACTATGGCACGGAAGAGGTGACCTATCAAAGTGGCCGCGGCAACCGCGACTATCGCCATGCCTTCGTCCATCACGAAACGACCGCGACCCTGGCGGACTATATCGGCCTCGTCACAGCGGGCGGAGCGACCAACGATTATTATATGATCGCGCATGATCGCTTGCTGGATCGTGCAAGCTTCGCCGGACTGTTTGCTGACATGCCCTTCGATGGCGCGATCCTGAATCCCGACGACACCCATGGCCGGGTGTTTTTCTGGCTTGGTCCCAAGGGCGCGATCACGCCCTTGCACCGCGACCTTGGCAATGTGTTCCTGGTTCAGATCATGGGGCGCAAGGAGGTGACGATGATTCCGGCGCTGGAATTGCACAAGGTCTATAACGAGCACGGCTATCACAGCGAGATCGACTTTGAGATGTTCGATCCGGCGGTCCATCCGCTGCTGTCCAAGGCGCGGATCGCGCGCGACGTGGTGGTACCGGGAGAGCTGCTGTTCATCCCGATGGGCTGGTGGCATCATATCAAGGCGCTCGATCCGGTGATCACCATTACCGGCAACAATTTCCAATTCTCGAACGCCTTTACCGCGATCTTCTGACGATGCCGGGGCGGCTGACGTTTGAAAATTCGCGCAGGCTTGGCGAACGAATGCGGCGTTGCGAGGCGCTGGTTGATGCCAAACCAGGGCTGTTCTTTGGCGCTGCCACACGAATCGGCGGCTATCCGCTGTTTATGGAGCGCGCGGCGGGGGCTGAACTGTGGGACGTTGATGGCAATCACCTGATTGACTATCTGCTGGGCTTTGGCTCGGTAATTCTGGGCCATGCCGACCCCCGGGTCGAAACCGCCGTGGCCCGCGCGCTGCACAGCGGTGCCAACCCGACCTTGCTCAACCTGCATCACGTTGAATTGGCCGAAACCCTGGTTGACATGCTGCCGGGGGTTGAACTGGTCACCTTCCTGCGGACCGGATCGGACGCCATTGCCGCAGCGGTCCGGCTGGCGCGCGCGGTGACCGGGCGGCAGCGGGTGCTGCACTGGGGGATGCATGGCTGGCATGACTGGTGCACCGCCGCCAGCGATGGCGTGCTGCCTGCCAACGCCGCAGTTCTGCATCGGTTCGAATACAACAATCTGGCTGATGCCGAACGCCTGTTCGCGCGCTATCCTGGCGAGATCGCCTGCATAGCGATGATGCCGTATGAATTCGAGCTGCCGCAACCCGGCTATTTATCGGCCCTGCGTGCGCTGGCGCATCGGCACGGCGCGCTGTTCGTGCTGGACGAGGTCCGTTCGGGCTTCCGGATTGACTTGGGCGGGGCGCAGGCCCGGTTCGGGGTCGAAGCCGATCTATGTGCTTACAGCAAAGCGCTCGCCAATGGGCACGCGCTCTCGGTGCTGGGCGGCAAACGCGCCATCATGCAGGAAATCCTCAAGCTGGGGCTGACCGTGACGTTTTATCGCGCGCCGGACCCAATGGCGGCCGCCTTGGCGACAATCGCCGCGCTCAGCGACGATGCTGTCCCGGCCCGGCTGGAACGGCTGGGCCAGCGGCTGCAAGCCGGACTGAACGAAGCCTTCACCAGCGCCGGCCTGCCTGGGCGGGCGATCGGTCACCCGGCCACGCCGTTCATCCGCTTCGCCGCTGACCGTCCGGTCACCGACCAGCGCATGATCCGGCGATTTTCGAACGGCATGTTGGAACGCGGCTATCTGATGCCCTGTGCCACCCACTGGTTCATCTGCGCCGCGATGACCGAAGCGATGATCGACCAGACCATTGCAGCGGCCTATCTGGTTGCGCGGGATATGGCTCAGGAACAGACTGGGCCGCACTGATCGGCCGCATCGGGCCACTGCGTCATCCGTGCGCGGCCGGCATCGAGAAACAGGGCTGGCAACTTGCCCAGCATCAGCACCTTGTGGATGCACCAGTCAGCGGCGCGCTCGTTCCAACGGGCGGTCGCGCGCCCGTGCCGCTGCAACCAGCGCTGATAGGGCAAGAAGTGGTCAGGTTCATCGCGGTGCACGATTTCAAAGATCTTGCGCATCACCGGATCGGATCGGACGAACCGGTTGGCCAGCAAGACCTCAACCTGGCGCAGCCCGCGCTGTTCGGTCAGCATGATGACCCGGCACAGCCGCTCGAACTCGGCCGGATCGGCCGCAATCGCCGCAGTATCCAGCTCATCGATCGAACAGTGAAAGACCCATTGGATGAACCGGTCGATGTGGCCAACCTCGGTGTCGACTTGCAGCGGCATCCGCCCCTGGCGTTCGAACCAGCGGCGAAACATCACGAAATGCTTGCGTTCATCCGCCCGGTGTTTGGCGATTTCGGCGTGGAACGCATGGTCATCGGGCGCGCGCAGCCGCACCGCCTCCAGCACGCGGTCAAGCGAGGTGTAGCCGCGATATTCGTTGTAGATATAGACCGAGGCGAGCACATCGAGGTAGCGATCGCGCAGGGCGGTGAATGGTTGCATGACACGCTTATGACACGGCGCGGCGGCGCTGGCTATGCCGTGCCCTCCAGCATGGTGGTCAGGCCCAGCACGGCATCGGCAAACTCCTCGCGGAAATCCAGCACCACTTGCCGGGCGGAGCGTTCGGCCTCGATCAGCCCGACGCCTTGTCCGACGAAGTATGACACCAGGTCACGCGCGGCCTCATTGCCGTTGACCACCGCCTTTTCGGCATGGGCAAAGCTGGGTTCGGAAACCATGCCCATCAGCGGCATCGGCAAAGTGCCGGGCCCACCCGGCGCGTCCCAGGCTTCATGCCAAGCGGTCTTGAGCTGGCGCGCGGGCTTGCCGGTGCGCGATTTTGATCGCACCGTATCGCGGCTGCGCGCACCGATCATTTTCTGGCGGAAGGCCGGGCTGGTTTCGGCCTCGGGCGTGCACAGCCAGACCGATCCGCACCAGGCGCCCTGTGCCCCTGCCGCCATCATTCCGGCCATTTGCCCGCCGGTCATGATCCCGCCCGCGGCCAGCACCGGAATGGTGTGCCCGGCACCGCGCAGGGCGCGCACGACTTCGGGGATCAGCACTAGCGTGGAAACCTCGCCGCAATGGCCGCCGGCCTCGCCGCCCTGGGCGACGATGATGTCAACTCCGGCGGCGGCCTGGCGCAAGGCATGTTCCTTCGCGCCGACCAGCGCCGCAACCGGCACGCCGTGCAGTTTGCCCAGCCGAATCATCTCCGGCGGGGCGATGCCCAGCGCATTGGCGATCAACCGGATCGGGTGGCGGAACGCCACTTCGAGCAGGGCCAGCCCGTTTTCGGGCGTGATCCCAACCCGTTCGTGCAGCACCACCTGGGCCGCATCGACACTGATCCCATAGCGCCCCAGCAGCTCGGCGGTGAAGTGTTTATGCTGATCCGGGATCGCCGCCGCGCGCGCGGCATTGCTGGCCAGATCGGCCACCCGCGGGTCAATCGTTTCAGGCACCAGCACGTCAACGCCGTACGGCGCGCCGCCGATGTGCGCGTCGATCCAGGCGAGCTCTTCCTCCAGCTCATCCGGGCTGAACCGCGTCGCCCCCAGCACGCCGAACCCGCCGGCCTTGCTGACCGCCACCACCACGTCGCGGCAATGGCTGAACGCAAACAGCGGAAATTCGCAGCCGGTCAGGGCGCAAACCTGATTGTTCATGGCTTCAACCCTGTGGCAGGGTGATCGGCCCGCCCAGCGCGATCGCCTCCGCATAGGCCGGGCGCGCTTTGAGCGCCGCCAGATAGCGCGTCAGGTTGGGTCGGCCATCCAGCAGCTTCAGGACTTCGGCATGTTCCAGCAGATATTCCAGATTGATATCAGCCCCGGTGAACGTCTCGCCGCACAGAAAGCTCTTGCCTTCCAGCTGCGTTTCGATCCAGCCAAGCTGCTTGGTCAGCTCCGCATTCATGAAGCCCAGCGCCGCCTCGCCCAGACCCAGCCGGGGTCCGAGCAGCCGCATCAGCATCGGCATCCCCAGCGTGCCTTCGGCAAAATGCAGCCATTCCAGATATTCGGCGCGCCCGCTGGCCGGGGGCAGCAGCTGGCCGCCGCCGCGCTGGTCGACAATATATTCGATAATCGCGGAGCTTTCGACCATCACCCGCCCGTCGATCTCGACCGCCGGGGCCTTGCCCAGCGGATGCACGTCATACAGCGAAGGGGGCGAGCGGAACGTGGCTGGATCGCGGGTGTGCTGGACCAGCTCGTACGGCAGGCCCAGTTCTTCCAGCAGCCAGATGACCCGGGTTGAACGGGAAATTTGCAGGTGGTGCACGCGGATAGTCATGGCTTGGCTCCTGATTAGGCCCTGACCATAGCCACCGCGCAGCGCCTGTCAAAGCCGCCATCGGTTTGCGCCAGGCCGCCTTGGCGCGTGCAGACCGATACAGCGCTAAGCCGCTGTCCGGCGATAGCGAAAATACCACACCTCGTGGCCATAGACCGTGCGGGCTTTCGTTTCATAGCGAGTCGCGGGCCAGCCGGCCGGGCGCTGCTGAAACGTGCTTGGCTCAGCGCATTGCCATTCGAATTGCGCGGAATGCCGCCGCATCACCATCAGCGCATGGCGCAAATAGACCGCGTGATCGGTCCCGAACCGAAATTCGCCACCCGGCTTCAGCTTGGCCGCGAACAGCTCGACCGGGCCGTCGTTCATCATCCGCCGTTTGGCGTGCCGGGCCTTGGGCCAGGGGTCGGGGTGCAGCAGATAGAGAAAGCTGAGTGCGCCATCGGGGATCCGCCGCAACACGTCGAGCGCGTCGCCATGAAAAATGCGCACATTCCCCAGCGGCGGTTGCGCGCCGTTATCGCCCGCCACATGCGTCAGCGCCTGGGCCACCCCGTTCAGAAACGGTTCGGCCCCGATGAAGCCGTGCGCAGGCAGCATGTCCGCGCGCCCGGCCAGATGCTCCCCCCCGCCAAAGCCAATCTCGAAATGCAGCGGACAGTCCTGCCCGAACAGGCCCACGGCAGTCACCGGCCCCGCGGCGGGAACCGCGATCCGCGGCAGCAGCGTATCGACCAGGCTTTGCTGGCTCGTGCGCAAGGGCTTGCCTTTGGAGCGACCATAGAGGCGGTTGATCGTGGTCGGATCGCCGGGTTTGTGCGCAGTCATCCCCGCGCGCGATAAAGCGCGCAGCGGCAATGGCAAGCTGCGGTTTCAACGGTCCGGTTCAGGATCGTCAGACAACAGTACTAACCCAGAAGCTCGCAACCGGTTCACCGGCACCAGTCAGCGCAGGTTACAACCGTCCACGCTTCTGCAGGGCAGCACAGCGCGGCGAATGGTGCAGCATTATCGCTGTTGAAGTGGTTTGGTTTCAAAGGCCCAGTTCAGAATGCGAGCCCAGCCTGACCAATTGCAAGATCTCGTCGTCAGGCTTGCCATAGATCAGCACCAGATCGGGTTTCACGTGGCAGTCGCGATAGCCTTTCCAATCGCCGGTGAGGGCATGGTCTCGATTATGTATCGGAGGCGGCGCATCTGCCGCCAAGAGCGCGATTAGTTCGTCCATCTCGTCTAGGATGAACCGGCGGTGCCGACCCTTCAATTCTCGTTTGAGATCGCGCTTGAACCGCCCGGTCGGATCAATCGTCCTCATCAATGGCAGCCAGTAACGCCTTGAAATCTGGATAGCTCTCCAGATTACCCGCCCGCGCTTCCTCCATCGCAGCAATGGTTTCGGCGTTCGGCCGGAACGGCTCAAACGGCAGCGCCTTGTCATGCGCGACGCGGGTCAGCATCAGCCGCACCGCGTCGGAAACGGTCAGCCCGATCGTGGCGAGCACGGCTGAGGCTTCGGCCTTGATGGCGCTGTTAATGCGAGTTTGGACAAGTGCGTTTGCGGCCATGCATTACATTGTAATGCACTTGGGTCAATTTTGCAAGCCAGATTTACGGCACCAATTTGATCGGATCTTATGGACATGGGCAGCCAGAGAGCGAGGCACTTCACCAGCGCTCAATTGATCTCTAACAGTGCCCACCAGTCCTGTGCGCTGTGAAGGATACGCACAACGCGGATCGCGTCGGGTGAAGTCTGATAGAAAATGAGGAACTTAGGAAACCCTTTGACACGCCATTTGCGCATTCCAGTTAGCCGCGAATTGCTGGTTTGCATCGCTACGCCCATTCCCGGTGACTGGGCAATCGCAGAAAAACTCTCGCGCGCTGCGGCGATGAACCGGGCCGCAATCGTAGCGTCGGCTTCAGTCAGCAGATAATCGATGTGCGCATCTAGATCGCGCCGCGCTTCGGCTCGAATCCGATAGAGCTTGCGGCTCAACCTGCTGCGGCCCGGCGCTCAAGCGCTTGCCAGTCAGCCTCAGACCATTCGGTTTCTTCGCTGTCGATGCCCGCCAGCAGCAAGGATTCGAGCTTCCCCTGCGCCTTAACTTGTTCGTCAGCGCGGATCAGTTCGCGAACATATTCGCTCGCACTCGAATAGCGCCCATCGGCGACCTGCCCTTCGATCCACGCCTTGAGCCGGTGGGGGAGCGAGATGTTCATGCTATCCATCGGCGGAAAATGTCATGAATGGCAGAAAATGGCAAGATTTGTAGAAACGCCTTTTTTAACTCGGAAACCCAATGAAAAAGGGCAGCCAATCGGCTGCCCTTTTGTAATCGACTAACCGAGCTGACACGCCATCAAAGCTTCCCAGTCAACTCAGGCACCAGCGTAAACAGATCGCCCACCAGCCCGATATCCGCGACCTGAAAAATCGGCGCGTCTTCGTCTTTGTTGATCGCGATAATGGTCTTGCTGTCTTTCATCCCTGCCAGATGCTGGATTGCGCCGGAGATACCGATCGCGATATAGACTTGCGGGGCGACGATCTTGCCGGTCTGGCCGACCTGGTAGTCATTGGGGACATAGCCCGCATCGACTGCCGCGCGGCTCGCACCGACGGCGGCACCAAGCTTGTCGGCAAGCGGGAGGATCAGGGCCGAGAAGGTCTCGGCATCTTTCAGCGCGCGGCCGCCCGAGACGATGATCTTGGCGCTGGTCAGTTCGGGGCGCTCGCTTTTGGCGATTTCGGAACCCGCGAAGCTGCTGGTGCCGGGGCCAGCCGGGCCGGAGACGGCTTCAACGCTGCCCGATCCGCCGCTGGTCTCCGCCTTGGCAAAGGCGGTGCCGCGCACGGTGATTACCAGCTTGGCGTCGCTCGATTCGACCGTGGCGATGGCGTTGCCCGCGTAAATTGGCCGGGTGAAGGTCTTCGGACCCTCGACCGAAAGGATGTCCGAAATCTGCATCACATCGAGCAGCGCGGCGACGCGCGGGGCGATGTTCTTGCCGGTGGTGGTGGCAGGGGCGATGAAAGCGTCGTGGTGCTCCATCAGGCTCGCCACCAGCGGCGCGACGTTTTCAGCCAGGGCATTGGCATAGGCAGCGTCATCGGCGAGGTGGACCTTGCCCACGCCAGCGATCTGCGCGGCCTCGGCGGCCACTCCGGCGCAGCCTGAGCCCGCGACCAGCAGGTGGACTTCGCCGATCTGACCCGCAGCCGTAACGGCGGCGAGCGTAGCGTCCTTGACGCTGGCGTTATCGTGTTCGACCCAGACGAGCGTTTTCATGCGGGGATCCCCATGTCCTTGAGCTTGGCAACCAGTGCATCCACGTCGGCCACCTTGATCCCGGCGACCCGCACCGGCGGTTCGCTGACCTTCAGAGTTTTGAGCCGCGGTGCGATGTCAACGCCGTAATCCGCCGGGGCCTTGATCGCCATCGGCTTGTTTTTGGCCTTCATGATGTTGGGCAGGCTGGCATAGCGCGGTTCGTTCAGCCGCAGATCGGTGGTGACAATCGCGGGCAGCGTCAGCTTGACCGTTTCCAGCCCGCCATCCACTTCGCGCTTCACGATCACGGCATCGCCTTCAACCGTGATTTCGTTCGCAAAGGTGCCTTGCGGACGATCCATCAGCGCGGCGATCATCTGGCCAACCTGGTTCGAATCGTCGTCAATCGCCTGCTTGCCGGTGATGATCAGGCCAGGGGCTTCCTCGCCCGCCACACCCTTGATCAGCTTCGCGACGGCGAGCGGCTCAACCTCAACCCCATCGTCCACCTGCACCAGTACGGCGCGGTCTGCGCCCATGGCGAGCGCGGTGCGCAGCGTTTCAGCGGCCTTGGCCGGGCCGACCGAAACCGCGATGATTTCAGTAACGACGCCCTTTTCCTTCAGGCGGATCGCTTCTTCCACCGCGATCTCGTCAAACGGGTTCATGCTCATCTTCACGTTGGCAAGATCGACGCCGGTGCCATCGGATTTGACCCGTGGCTTCACGTTATAATCGATCACGCGTTTGACGCAGACCAAGGCTTTCATCGGTTCAGGCCCTTCCCATTCAATTGCTGCACCGCAACAGGCTTCTTGGCGCATAGTTGACGTTTACGGAAACGTCAACCTGCCCTTCAGGCCACTTTGCGCACTTCCGCCACGATCTTCTGCGCGGCATCACCAAGGTCGTTGGCGGCGACAATCGGCAGGCCGGAATTGGCGAGGATGTCCTTGCCCTGCTGCACGTTGGTGCCTTCGAGGCGCACCACCAGTGGCACCGAAAGGTTCACTTCCTTGGCTGCCGCGACGATCCCGTCGGCGATGATGTCACACTTCATGATCCCGCCGAAGATGTTGACCAGGATGCCCTTCACCGCTGGATCCTTGAGGATGATCTTG
>JANORN010000083.1:0-1989 GCA_031415355.1 Novosphingobium sp.
GGCGGCAGCCAGCATCGCCCGGCTGAAGTCCCCGAAGCCATCAAGCGCCGCCACCCCGTGGACCGCTTGCAGCCGCGCTTCGCCCTCATTGCTGGCAAAATCGCGGGCGGGTCGCGAGATCACGTCGGGCGGTGCGCCCTGACAGCCATCTGCCGCAACCAGCTCGCTCGCCCCCAGCCGCGCCAGCGCCGCGCCCAGTTGATCCGGCGGGCAATCTTCCAGCTCCATCCGCCCGGTGGAGATATCGCAGGCCGCGATGCCGATAATCCCCCGCAGCTCGCACACCGCCGCGAGCACATTGGCGCGGCGCGGTTCCAGCAGGGCCTCTTCGGTCAGGGTTCCGGCGGTGACGAACCGCACGATATCGCGCGCGACCAGCGCCTTGTATCCGCCGCGCTGCTTGGCCTGCGCGGGGGTTTCCACCTGCTCGGCAATCGCGACCCGGCACCCCGCCTTGATCAATCGTGCGAGATAACCTTCAGCGGCATGGACCGGCACCCCGCACATTGGCACGCCATCGCCGCGACTCGTGAGCGCGATATCAAGGATCCGCGCGGCTTGCCGGGCGTCATCAAAAAACAGCTCAAAAAAATCGCCCATCCGGTAAAACAGCAGACAATCCGCCGCCTGCGCCTTCAGCGCATGATACTGGGTCATCATCGGGGTGTTCGGGGCGGACATGGATGATGCGTAGCGGTGCTGCTGGCGATTCGGAAAGCACCCAGCCCAAGCTTTCCCCTATACCGTTCCGGCATGGTCGGGGAGTTCAGTGCCCCACCGCCACTTTGCGTTCGGTGCCATCGGGAAAGGCAGCGGAAATCACTAGCCGTCCGCCCATCGCCGCGACCAGCTTGCTCAGCGTATCGACCTGCACCTTGCCTTCATCGACACTCGTTTCGATCTGCGACAGTCCGCCTTTAGTGATGGAAAGCTGGGCAGCGATATCTTTCTGCAGTTGGCCACGTTGTCTGCGTAAATCCGCTATGGGAACAGGCAAATCAGGGTTGGTCGCCGCCCGCGCCTTCCACAGCGAAATCATCCGGTCGGCGGCCACTTCACATGTGGCAAAAATCTCGTGAACCCCGCCAAATGCCTCAAATTCCTGTGCTGCGATCAGACCGAAGCCGCGATGTCGCTGCCATTGCGCCACAACAGCATAACCATTGGTTGCGGTGAGCGACGCCTCCCAGATCCCGTCAGCGCGCAGCGGAGCAGAGATTTCCAGCTCCACACCGGCATCCGCAGTGGCAAACCGTTCGAGTTCGCCAACAAGGCGCTGAAAATTGTTCAAATCAAACGCACCTTCTTAATCGCACGGGCAGAGTTTTCCATCCGTGCCGACTTTGTCCAGTTCGACCCGGCCCTTGTCCGGACCACGCCGCGCTTCGATCCGGATCGCGCCGTTCGCGGCAAACCAGATGGCGTGCGCCACAGAATGGAACAGGACTGCTCCGGCAATCGAGCATGGCCGTTCAAAATCATCATGCGGCGGATACATCCGGCCATCAATCATCCATCTTTCGGGATCGAAGGGCACACCGGAATGCGTTTCTTCGATCAGGTTCAACGTGTTTTCCAGCAAGGCGCGGGCCGAGACCCGATCATTTGCCGGTGCAACTTGTTCCAATGCAGCAAGGAACAACGCAAAGCGTTGCTTTCTGTTCATGCCTTTTCTCCATCGGCGGCACACGGCCACCGGTTCGGTTCAGACACAACATCTTCCATCTCCCTGCCGAGTTGTTTGAGCAAGTCCCCTCAACCTGCCAGTGACGGACCAAGTCATGGCAAGCAGAGCTGAGATTAGTTATAGCTAAACTCCTGAGGCCGGGCTGTCAAGCTTTCCCCTATACCGTTACGGCATCGTCGGTTAGGGGCGGAACCAATCCGGGGAGATTGCACGTGGCCGACGAAAGCAATATCAAGTTTACCGAACGCGAGGCGCTGTTTTATCACCAGACGATCCGCCCCGGTAAGATCGAGATCATCGCC
>JANORN010000084.1:0-14398 GCA_031415355.1 Novosphingobium sp.
TTCCAGCCGTTCGTGTTCATGCTGATCGGGCTGCAATGCGGGCTGTGGACCTATCTGCGGCGGATCGATTCGCCCAACCAACCCAAATTCAAACGCCCCGGCGGGGTAGTGGTCAAGCAAGCCGTAACGGCGCTTTGATTGCCGTTTCAGCGCGGCTGAAACAGGCACGGCACCAGCCCACTCCCGTGTCGAAGGCCACGAAAACGTCCGGGGGACGTTTTCGTTGAGGCACCCGGCCACCCATAGGATAACCTAAAATTGGGTGGCCGGGTGGGGGAGTGGGCTGGTGCCGTGCCGCCGACAGGCGGACAAACTGAAGCAAGCCGTAACGTAAGCCTCAGCCGCGTTGCACAAGCCCCGCGAATCGGCCATGACTGCGCCTTTCCAGCTATCAGGAGAGGCTTATGACCCCGCAAGAACTCGCCGCCAAGACCGGCGAAGTAATTGGCGTTTCGGACTGGTTTCATGTCACCCAGGACCGGATCAACACCTTTGCTGACGCCACCGGCGATCACCAGTTCATCCACATTGACGAAGAAAAGGCCAAGCTGACCCCGTTTGGCGGGACCATCGCGCATGGCTTTATGACGCTGTCGCTGCTGCCGGTGCTGGGCGCGATGACCGAGGGCGCCCGGATCGACAATGTCAAAATGGGCGTCAACTATGGCGGCAACAAAACCCGCTTCATCTCGCCCGTACGCTCGGGCAAGCGCGTGCGCAGTCATACCAAACTGCTCGAACTGATCGAAAAGCGCCCCGGCCAGTGGCAGCAGACCAACGAAGTGACCATCGAGATCGAAGGCGAGGACAAGCCCGCATTGATCTGTGAATGGATCACGATGCTGTTTGTCTGAACCCCAATCTAGCGCCAGCACCCTTCGACAGGCTCAGGGTGAGCGGCCGTTGCTTTAGAACACATGTATCCAAACCCCGCTCGGGCTGAGCCTGTCGAAGCCCCATGCGCAATGCCAGGAACCATAAAATGTCACGTGACGCAGTTATTGTCGCCGCCGCCCGCACCCCGATTGGCCGGGCCTATCGCGGCGCATTCAACGCCACCGCCGGGGCCACGCTCGGATCCTATTCGTTGAAGGCCGCGGTTGAGCGCGCCGGGATCGAAGGCGGCGAAGTGGACGACGTGTTGTGGGGCTCCGCGCTCCAGCAAGGCGCGCAGGGCGGCAATATCGCGCGTCAGGTCGCGCTGCGCGCTGGCCTGCCCGTCACCGTTTCAGGCATGAGCATGGACCGGCAATGCTCATCGGGCCTGATGTCGATTGCCACCGCCAGCAAGCAGGTGGTGATTGACCGGATGGACGTGGTCGCCGCTGGTGGTCAGGAACTGATCTCGGTGGTCCAGACCGCCGAAATGCGCGTCGCCCCGGATCGTTCGTTGATGGAACTGCACCCCGCGATCTACATGCCGATGCTGCAAACCGCCGAAGTGGTGGCCAAGCGCTATGGCATCAGCCGCGACGCGATGGACGAATATGCCCTGCAATCGCAGCAGCGCACCGCCGCCGCGCAGGCCGCAGGTAAGTTCGACGCAGAAATCGTGCCGGTATCGACCGTGATGAACGTGACCGACAAGGCCACCGGTGAAGTCTCGCAAAAAGACGTCACGCTGACCAAGGACGAAGGCAACCGCGCCGATACCACACTGGCAGGGCTGCAAAGCCTGAAGACCGTGCTGCCCGATGGCACCGTGACCGCCGGCAACGCCAGCCAGCTGTCCGATGGTTCGGCCGCTGTGATCGTGATGGAAGCCGGGCTTGCCGCCAAGAAGGGCCTGACCCCGCTGGGCCGCTGCATGGGCATGGCCGTCGCCGGGACCGAGCCGGACGAAATGGGAATCGGTCCGGTGTTTGCCGTGCCCAAGCTGCTCAGCCGGTTCGGCCTGACGATGGACGACATCGGGCTGTGGGAACTGAACGAAGCCTTTGCGGTGCAAGTGCTCTATTGCCGCGACACGCTGGGTATTCCGAATGAACTGCTCAACGTCAACGGCGGCGCGATCTCGATCGGACATCCGTACGGCATGACCGGCGCGCGCGCGACGATGCACGCGCTGATCGAAGGCAAGCGGCGCGGTGCGAAATATGCCGTGGTAACCATGTGCGTCGGCGGCGGCATGGGCGCAGCCGGGCTGTTCGAAGTGTTGTAAGCGCGCTTCCTCTCCCTCGGGAGAGGGGGACCAGCGTAGCTGGTGGAGGGGCACGCGCGCGTACTCCTGACCGCCAAGGCTTGCGAGGCCAGGTCAGGAGTACCCGTACGTGCCCCTCCCCCACTGCGTGGGCCCCCTCCCCTGAAGGGGTGGATGGTGGCGCTTGCCATTCCAAGTACTTGGCCGCATCCTCCCCGACTAAGTCGCAGCGGAGGGAGAGCCAGCCATGATCGAATCGCTCGGCATCATGGAAGTTCTGGGGATCGCGGGCAGCGTCAGCCTGCTGTCGGGCTGGCGATTGTACCTGACCGTGCTGGCGACGGGCCTGGCGATGCATTATCAAGTGCTGCCGCTGCCCGAACATCTCCAATCGTTACAGATTCTGGCCAATCCGTGGGTGATGGGTGCAGCTGGAACTGCGGCATTCTTTGAATTCTTTGCGGACAAAGTGCTCTGGCTCGATTCTGTCTGGGACGCGGTCCACACGTTCATTCGCCCGGTCGGCGGGGCGCTGTTGACGCTGGCGGTGATCGATCCGTCCGATCCCGCCACACAAGTGATCGCCTTCGTGCTGGGCGGCGGGGCGAGCCTGCTGGCGCATGGCGGCAAGGCCGGGGTCCGCGCGGTGGTCAACACCAGCCCCGAACCGGTCAGCAATGTGGTGCTCTCGACCGCCGAAGACGTGGTCACCGGCGGTTTGCTGTACCTCGCCTATACCAACCCGCTGCTGGCGGGCGGGATCGCAGCGGTGCTGCTGGTGCTCGCGGTGGTGTTGCTGCTGTGGGCGCGGCGGGTGTTCAAGCGAATGTTTGGTAAATCAAAAACGCCGGTGATCGAGGAAACCTAGTTCCTTTCCATTTTCGCCGAATGGCGCAAATGGGGAGGTGGCAGACGCCGCAGGCGGCTGACGGAGGGGTTCTGCGGCGACGAACGAACCCATCCGTCTCGTCCTGACGGACGATCCACCTTCCCATTTGCACCATTCGTCAAAAACGGGAAGGATCGAAGTTAAGCCGCCACTTTGAGCTGCGCCTTGCCGTGGGTTGCGATCCAGGCTTCGAGTACCGGCGCGATCTGGTCGCGCCATTTGCTGCCGTTGAAAATGCCGTAGTGCCCCACTTCAGGCGCGAGGAAATACTGTTTGCGACTGGCGGCGAGGCCAGTGGCGAGGGTCAGCGCGGCTTTGGTCTGGCCGATCCCGGAAATATCATCGCGTTCGCCTTCCACCGCCAGCAGCGCGGTGTCCTTGATCTTGCCCAGATCAACCACCTTGCCGCGATGCACGAAGGTGCCGTTCGCCAGGGCTTGCTTCTGGAACACCTGTTCCACCGTCTGGAGATAGTAGGCGGCGTTCAGATCACAGACCGAGCGGTATTCGTCGTAGAATGCCTTGGTGGCATCGGCGCTGTCGTCATCGCCCGCGATCAGGTGTTTGAACATGTCATAATGGCTCTGCATGTGGTTGCCCAGGTTCATCGACATGAACCCGGACAGTTGCAGAAAGCCCGGATAGACTTGCCGCCCGGCACCGGGATAGTGCAGCGGCACGGTGGCGATCACGGTGTGGCGGAACCATTCGAGCGGGCGCTGCATCGCCAGATCGTTGACCGATGTGGGGGCTTCGCGCGTGTCGATCGGCCCGCCCATCATGGTCAGCGTGGCGGGGCGGCACGGGTGCTTGGGATCGGCCATGATCGCCGCCGCGGCGAGCGCGGGCACCGATGGCTGGCACACCGCCAGCATATGCGTTCCCGCTCCGATGTGTTCCAGATAGCCGATCAGATAGTCGATATAGTCATCCAGATCGAATTCGCCGGCGGACAGCGGCACCATCTTGGCGTCGGCCCAGTCGGTCACATAGACTTCGCAGCTTTCGGCCATCCGCGCCACAGTGCCGCGCAGCAGCGTGGCGAAATGCCCGCTCATCGGGGCGACGATCAGCAGCTTTGGCGCGTCGCTGGGCAGGCCCGCGTGGGTAAAGCGCAGCAGGTTGCCAAACGGGCGGTGCAGCACGATCGCTTCGGTTACCGGCTGGGCGACCCCGTCCACCATTACGGCTTCCAGGTTGAACGCCGGCTTGCCATACGGCGCTGCGGCATGGGCGAAGACTTCCAGCGCCGAGGACATGACCGAGCCCATGCCCGAATAGCCGAACGGCAGCGCCGGATTGCTGAGCACTTGCGCGCCGACCGAAGCCCAGGTGCTGGCGGCATTCAGCCACGAACGCTGCAATTCGTATGCGGTATAAAGCACGATCTTGACCCCTGCTCGCGCGGTAGCGCACGGATATGACGTTAGAGTGCCGCCTTCGCGGTTATTGTGCAATGCAATAATTGCTATTGCACTGCACAACGGGTCCGTAATTGCCACTTACGCCGCCGGAATGCTGTGCTAGGAGCGCGCGATGGACGATAGTTTACCGCACGATTCCGACGCCAACCCTCTGGAGGATGTGGGCAAGCCCGCCAAAACGCTGGGTCCGCTCCGGATGATCTGGAAGGCCGCGCTGGCCTATCCCAAGCAGATCGTGTTCGCACTGCTGGCCTTGACCGTCACGGCCAGCGCGACACTCGCGATCCCGGCCGGGTTCAAGCTGGTGATCGACGAAGGACTCGTTGCTGGCGGTAGCCCCGCTGATATTGCCCGCTGGTTCGAATATCTGCTGCTGATCGTGCTGGTGCTGGCGATTGCCACCGCGTTCCGGTTCTATTTTGTCTCGTGGCTGGGCGAACGGGTGGTCGCGGACATCCGCAACCAGGTCCAGGCCAACCTGCTGCGGATGGCGCCTGGGTTCTTTGAAGAGAACAGCCCCAAGGAAATTTCCAGCCGGATGACGTCGGATACCGCGCTGATCGAACAGGTCGTCGGCACCTCGGTTTCGGTCGCGTTGCGCAATTCGCTGATGGGGATCGGCGGCACGATCCGGCTGTTCTTCATCGCGCCCAAGCTCACCTTGGGCCTGCTGGTGGCGATTCCGTTGATCATCCTGCCGATCGTCTGGTTCGGGCGGAAGTTACGCACCGTCTCACGCACCAGCCAGGACCGGGTCGCCAATGTTGGCGCGATGGTCTCCGAAACGCTCGACGCGATGAAGATCGTTCAGGCCTTCAATCAGGAAGCGCGCGAAGGCGAGCGCTTTCGCAGTGCCGTTGAAGCAACCTTTGGCGTGGCCAAGCGGCGGATCCTGATCCGAGCCGTGATGACGTCGGTGGTGATCCTGCTGCTGATGGGCGGGATTACCCTGCTGATCTGGCAAGGCGCGCTGGGTGTCGCTTCGGGCACGGTCAGCGGCGGCACGATTGCCGATTTCGTGATCACCGCGATGATTGTGGCCAGCTCGTTCGGCTCGCTGACGGAAACTTACGGTGATCTGCTGCGCGGCGCGGGTGCTGCCAGCCGCCTCAACGAGCTGCTGAATGAGCAACCGACGATTGCCGCTCCGGCGCGCCCGATTGCCTTGCCGGTGCCGCCGCGCGGGCGGATCGAATTTGATAACGTCAGCTTCCGCTATCCCACCCGGCTGGAAACCGCCGCGCTGCATGAATTCAGCCTGGTGGTGGAACCGGGCGAGACCGTGGCGATTGTCGGCCCCTCGGGGGCAGGCAAGTCGACGCTGTTCCAGCTGGCCGAACGATTTTATGATCCGCAGGCGGGCACGGTCAAGCTCGATGGCGTGCCATTGACTCAAGCCGATCCCGCCGAGGTGCGCCGCCGGATGGCGCTGGTCCCGCAGGAGGGGATTCTGTTTGCCGCCGACGCGCGCGACAATCTGCGCTATGGCAACTGGGACGCTTCGGACGACGCGATTTGGGACGCGGCGCGCGCGGCCAATGCTGAAGCGTTTCTGCGCGAACTGCCGGACGGGCTCGATACCTACCTTGGCGAAGGCGGTGCGCGGCTGTCGGGCGGCCAGCGGCAACGGATCGCGATTGCCCGCGCGCTGCTGCGCGATGCGCCGATCCTGCTGCTCGATGAAGCCACCTCAGCGCTCGATGCCGAAAGCGAGCGCTTGGTCCAGGACGCGCTCGACCGGTTGATGGCCAGCCGCACCACGCTGGTGATTGCGCACCGGCTTGCCACGGTGCGCGCCGCTGACCGGATCGTGGTGCTCGACCGGGGCCGGATTGTGGAGACCGGCAACCACGATCAATTGATCCGCGCCAAGGGACTTTATGCCCGGCTGGCCTCGCTGCAATTCGACGAACGGGCCAGCGCGCCTGTCGAATGATATTCCCCTGCCCGGCGCAGCGGCTTAGGTTCCGCTCCCATGATGACCGTCCTGCTGGCCGGTCCGGATAGGCTGCACGCACCGTCGCCAGCCGGAACCGAGGGGAATTGCCATGAACATCAAGCTTGCCAGCCTGCTCGCCGCCACGGCCTTGACCGCCGGAATCGCGGTTAGCGCCAGCCATGCCCAAACCACACCCGCTCCTGCGCAAGCCGCCACGACGCTTGCTCCGGCCAGCGGGACGTGGGGCTGGGGCGTGCAGACCCGCTTTATCGACCCCGCCACCAAGCCTGGCGATGATTTCAACCGCCACGTCAACGGCCTGTGGCTCGACATGACCGAGATCGCGCCGGATCGGACGTCTGCGGGCGGGTTCCTGCAATTGCGTGACTTGTCCGAAGAACGGATGAAGGCGATCCTCGACGAGGTGGCCGCCAGCAACAGCCCGGTCGGCAGCACCAATTGGCGCGTGGCTGCCGTCTACAAGACGTTCATGGATACCGCCGCGATCGAAGCGGCCGGGATGGCGCCGGTCCAGCCCATGTTGTCGCAGATTTTCGCGGCGAAGAATGTTGACGATTTGATGGCGCTGTTTGCCTCGCCGTACTTGCCCGCTCCGCTGGGCGTGGGTGTGTCAGTCGATGCCAAGAACAGCGGGTTCAATGCGCTCTACGCCGGGCAGGCTTCGCTCGGGATGCCCGACCGCGATTACTATCTGGTCGATAGCCCCAAGAACCGCGAGCTGGTGGCAAAGTACAAGGAATACCTCGGCGTAGTGCTGGGCGCGGCGGGCTATCCCGATCCGCCGCTGGCCGCCGAAGCGGTGTTCCAGCTGGAAACCAAAATGGCGCGTGCCAATTGGGACCGCGCGCTGGGCCGCAACCGTGACCTGACATACAATAAAATGAGTATGGAAGAATTCGCGGCGCTGGCCCCGGAAGTGCCGCTCAAGGCGTTTCTGCAAAAGGCCGGGCTGGGCGCTGCGACCGAGGTGATCGTCTCGCAACTGCCGCCGACGGCGGAGGAACTCGCCGCCGCGAAGTACACCCCTGAGATGGCGGCGAAGCTGGGCGGCGGGGTGCCTGCGCTGGCCAAGCTGATCGCCAGCGAGCCGCTGGGCAACTGGCAGGCGTGGCTGGCGGCGCGGTTCATCGGCGGCAAAGCTTCGGTGCTACCTGCGACAATCGATGACGCCAACTTTGCGTTCTATGGCACCACGCTGGGCGGTCAGCCGGTCAAGCGCCCGCGCTGGCAGCGTGCGATCAGCGCGGTCGAAGGCTCGATCGGTGAACTGGCGGGTCAAGTCTATGCGCAGCGGCACTTCCCTGCCGCTAACAAGGCCGCGATGGAACAGCTGGTCGGCAATCTGCGCGCCGCGATGACCGCCAATCTGGCCGAGCTGAAATGGATGAGCCCCGCCACCCGCGTCGCGGCGAAGGACAAGCTCGACGCTTTCCGCGCCAAGATCGGCTATCCCAACAAGTACAAAACTTACGAAGGCCTGGACCTGTCCGCCACCAGCGCAATGGCCAATTCGCTGGCCGTCGATCTGTGGCAGCACAATGACAATGTCGGCCGTCTGGGCCAGCCGGTGGACCGGGAAGAATGGTACATGTTTCCGCAGACGGTGAATGCGTACTACAGCTCGGTCGGCAACGAAATCGTGTTCCCCGCCGCGATCCTGCAACCGCCGTTTTTCAACCTGTCCGCCGATGACGCGGTCAACTATGGCGCAATCGGCGGAGTGATCGGCCACGAAATCGGCCACGGGTTTGACGATCAGGGCTCCAAATCGGACGGTGCGGGCAATCTGCGCAACTGGTGGACCCCCGAGGACAAGGCCGCGTTTGAGAAACTGACTGGCGCGCTGGTTGATCAGTATGACAAGCACTGCCTGCTGGATGACGGCAAGACCTGCATCAATGGCCGCCTGACGCTGGGTGAAAACATCGGCGATCTGGGCGGGCTGAGCCTGGCCTACCGCGCGTACAAGTTGTCGCTGGGCGGCAAGGAGGCCCCGGTGATTGACGGGCTGACCGGCGATCAGCGGTTCTTCATGGCCTGGGCGCAAGTGTTCCGGGTGAAGATGCGCGAGGCGTCGCTGCGCCAGCAGCTGCAAACCGATTCGCACTCGCCCGGCGAATACCGGATCAACGGCATCGTCCGGAACTTTGACGAATGGTACAAGGCGTTCGATGTGAAGCCCGGCGACAAGCTGTATCTGCCGCCGGAGCAACGCCTGCGGATTTGGTGAGCCAGTTCTGAGCGCGCCGCACAAGCTTGACTTGGCGGCGCGCTTTGCCATGAGCGCGCAATGGACCAGACACTTACCGCCATCCTGCTGGGCATCGTTGAAGGGCTGACCGAATTTGTGCCGGTCTCGTCGACCGGGCACCTGATTCTGGCGTCAGAGATTTTTGGCTACGACGCGGATACCTGGAAGGTGTTCAACGTGGTGATTCAGCTGGGCGCGATCCTGGCGGTGGTGGTGCAATATTGGCGCACGTTCTGGGCAGTGGGCGCTGGCCTGCTGAAGCTGCGCCCTGAAAGCATCGCGTTTCTGCGCAACATCCTGCTGGGTTTTTTGCCTTCGGCGGCGCTGGGGTTCGCGTTGAAGGACTATATCGACATCATGCTGGGCAGCCCGATGGTGGTGGCCTGGGCGCTGTTGCTGGGCGGGATCGCGATCCTGGCGATTGAGCGCGTAGCCAAGCCAGGCCCGCCGAGCGGCGTGGCGCAATTGCCCGCAGGTCAGGCGCTGGGGGTCGGGCTGTTCCAATGTATTTCGATGATCCCGGGGGTTAGCCGTTCGGGCGCGACGATCATGGGCGCGCTGGCGATGGGGATTGAGCGGCGGACGGCGGCAGAGTTCAGCTTTTTCCTTGCGATCCCGACGATGATGGGGGCGACCACGCTGGAATTGTGGGATAACCGCGCCGCACTCGCCGCCGGGTCCGGCACGGTCGGCTGGTGGGAAATTAGCATCGGCTTCGTGGTATCGTTCGTTGTCGCACTGGCAGTGATCAAGGCCTTCGTCGCCTATGTTAGCCGCGCCGGCTTCGCACCGTTCGCGTGGTACCGGATCGCGGCGGGGTTGTTGGCGATCATGCTACTCTGGCCGCGCTGAAGATTTTTCCTGACAGCGCCGGGAACTTCCGTCCTGCTTGATCGTTTTACTCGCAGCTGGTGGCTATCCACCGCGCTGGTGGCCTGTACCCGCCTGCCTGAAACCCACGCGAAGGGGAAGTTTATGAAGTCGATCCGCAAAAGCGCCATGCTCGCCGTCACTGTTGCCATGGGCCTTGGCCTGGCCGCTTGTGATGGCAAAAAGGAAAATGCTGAGGAAGCCGCCGCCCAGAATGTCCGCGCATCGGGCGAAGCTTCGGCTGACGCCATGGAAAACCAGGCCGACGCCGTCCGTGCCAGTGGCGGCAGCGAAGTGAAGGCCGATGCCATGGAAGACAAGGCTGACGTCAAGCGCAATGCCGCTGATGCCAAGGCTGACGCCATGGAAGACAAGGCCGACGCGAAAGACGCTACGCCTGAATAATTCAGTTCACCCGTTGAACAGCGCGAAGCCGGCGGTCCGCAAGGATCGTCGGCTTTGTTCGACTAAACCGGCTGTCGCTTAAGCCGGAATAGTTCCGCTGCCCCGTCCGCCACGCAGCAGATATTCCTGCGTGCCGCGGTGCAGCACATCGTCCACATCAATCACCGCAGTATTGGCGTAAGTGAACCCGGGGCTGAGCGATTTGTACAGCCGGTCAAAATCGCGTTCCACAGTCTGGTGGAACAGATCGGCAAAGCTTTCGATCACGAAGTAGGTCGGTTGCAGATCGTCGATCACATAATCGGTGCGCATCACCCGGTCGACGTGGAGCATGATCCGGTTCGGACTGGTCGCCTCGACCGCGTAGACCGCTTCGCTGGGGCCGGAGAGGATCCCCGCGCCATAGGCTTTGATCCCGTCCGCTTCGAGGATCAGCCCGAACTCGACCGTGTACCAGTACAGCGCGCCCAAGGACTTCAGCCGGTTATAGCGCATCGCCTTCCATCCGGCGCGGCCATATTCCTGCATGTAATCGGCAAAGATCGGATCGGTCAGCATCGGGACGTGGCCGAACACATCGTGGAACACGTCGGGTTCCTGAATGTAATCAAAGGCGCTGCGGGTGCGGATGAAATTGCCCGCTGGAAAACGGCGGTTGGCCAGATGCCAGAAGAACACGTGATCGGGGATCAGCATCGGCACCGGCACCACTGACCAGCCGGTCAGCGCGCCCAGTTCGGCTGAGAGCCGCGCGAACTCGGGCACGCCGCCCTTTCCCAGGTCAAGCTTGTCGAGCCCGGCCATGAACGCGCTGGCGGCGCGGCCCGGCAACACCTCCAGCTGCCGCGCGAACAGATCGTTCCACACCGCATCGTCCGTGCTGGAATAGA
This sequence comes from Novosphingobium sp., assembly GCA_031415355.1. GTDB lineage: Bacteria > Pseudomonadota > Alphaproteobacteria > Sphingomonadales > Sphingomonadaceae > Novosphingobium. Next base: position 10,830 of record JANORN010000084.1, read on the forward strand.
CCGCCTGCGCCGGCTCCAGCCAATCCGCGCCGACGCATGCGGGCTTGCGCAACGGCGAAGTGAACACCTGCGGGCCCGGATCGGGCAGCTCGGTAAAGTCCGGGTTGGATGAGGAGGCAGGGCTGGACATGGTTTCAGTTGCAACTGCTATCACCCGCACCGCGCGTCTGCAAATGCCATCGCGCAAGTCTTGACTTTCCGCCCGCCTTACCCCAATGGCGCGGGCTTATCGGGGCGGCCACGCGTGCCGCCTTGTTAGTTTTTGCTCAGTTTTTACACGGCCTCCGGGCCGAATCGGATATACAGGAACCCGCCATGGCGAAGCCCGCAACCGTCAAGATTCGTCTGGTCTCTACCGCTGAAACCGGATTCTTCTACGTCACCAAGAAGAACCCGCGCAACACGACCGAAAAGATGAGCTTCAAGAAGTACGATCCGGTTGTGCGCAAGCATGTCGAGTTCAAGGAAGCCAAGATCAAGTGATCAAACGGGCCTGGTGCACCGCGCCGGGTTCATTGGCAGTTCAAGCCGCGCTGCCTAACCGCTGAGCGCATGAACCACATGACCATCAAATTTCGCTCGCTCGCTGGTGCCGCTCTGTCGGCGGCGCTGGTCGTTTCAGCACCGACGGCGCTGTTGGCGCCGTCCGCCGCCATTGCGCAGGCCGGACAGGCCGGACAGGCCAGTTCGGGCGACTTGACCCTGGCGGTCAACGCCTTGCGCGGCATTTCCACGCTGCAAGCCAATTTCACCCAGACCGACCGCAATGGCCAGCGACTGGGCGGGGTGTTGACGCTGAAGCGGCCCGGCCGGATCCGGTTTCAATATCAAAAGGGCGTGCCGCTGCTGATCGTGTCAGACGGCAAGGCGCTAACGCTGGTGGATTACGAAGTCCGCCAGGTGCAGCGCTGGCCGATCAGCAACAGCCCGCTGGGCGCGCTGCTCGATCCCAAGCGTGACGTGATGAAGTTCGGCAAATTGCAGCCAACCGGTGCAGCCGGAGTGATCAGCGTGGAAGTGCGCGATGCCAAGCATCCCGAATACGGCGTGATCACCATGGTGTTCCAGCGCAAGGCGGCCGCGCCCGGCGGGCTGGAGCTGACCAGCTGGATCGCGCTCGATTCGCAAAACCAGCGCACCACCGTGCGGCTTTCGGGCCACCGCTATGGCCTGGCCGTGGCCGACAGCGCGTTCCGCTACAACGATCCGCGCGGGACTGGCCCGCGCTAGCCGCGCGAATCGCCGCCATCGAGTCGCCGCAGGGGTGTCGCGTTTCTACAACTTTTGCGCGGCGCGGGGCTCACCTAGCAACTCATCTACGAACCGCCACGCATCGCCGACGAACGTGCGGCCAATGCGACAAACTGCGATAAGTCTGTCGCGATTGTTCATAGGCGAGCAAGGAAAAACCGCCTAAAACTGGTCTCGACGGCGTGATCGAAGGCGGGTTTCCCCCCTGTTGCCCTCAGCCTCCAACTGGTCGCCCCGTCAAGCGTGACGAACGCACAAACGAACCCTCGGTCCAAATGCCCCCGGACCGGGGGTTTTTTGTGCCATGCAATAACAGCCCAGCCTGGACGATTTTCCGACAGGTCACGGCGAAGTGTTGCCGCGCGCCGATTCCGGGCTAAAGCCGGTGCATGGTCTCTATCGCTACATGGAACATCAATTCGGTGCGGCTGCGCGCCGATCAGGTCGTGCGGTTTTTGCACGAGCACGGCCCGGATGTGCTGTGCCTGCAAGAAATCAAGTGCGAGGAGCACCTGTTTCCGCACGCGGTGTTCGAAGCGGCGGGCTACACCCACCGCGCGGTACATGGGCAGAAGGGCTATCACGGGGTCGCGACAGTCAGCCGGATCCCGCTGAAAGAGCTGACCCGCAACGATTGGCAGGCCAATGGCGAGGCGCGGCACGTGGGGGTGGAATTGCTCGGGCCGGGGCAAGGCGTCATTCTGGAAAACGTCTATATCCCGGCCGGCGGCGATGTGGCTGATCGCGCGGTGAACGCCAAGTTCGGGCAGAAGCTCGACTTTCTGGAGCGGATGGCGCTCTGGGCCGATGCGCTCGACCGGCCCACGCTGATCGTCGGGGATTTCAACATCGCACCGCTGGCTGACGATGTTTACGATCACAAGGCACTGCTGAAAGTGGTCAGCCACACGCCGATTGAAATTGCCGCGCTGACGCGGTTTGCCGATGCGCACGGCTGGGTTGATCTGGGCCGCAAACACCTCCCCGCGCCGCAGCGGAACTGGACCTGGTGGTCATACCGCACGTACTGGCAGGACAAGGATCGCGGGCGGCGGCTGGATCATATGTGGGCCTCGCCCGATCTGGCGGCGCAGTCGATCAGTCACCGGCTGGTGGAGGATACCCGGCGGTGGGAGCAGCCGTCGGATCACATTCCGCTGGTGACGGAGTTCGCTCTTTGAGGGCCACGCGCCGCGTTGCGCTCGCGCTGGATGCGCTGCGCCACGGCTGGCCGATCGAAGTCGACGGCGTGCTGCGGTTGCTGCCCGCCGAAACCGGATTTGCACCTGAGGCCACTGCTGAGCGGATGCTGATCAGCTGCGCGCGCGCGGCCACGTTGAAGCTGGCGAACCAGCGTGAAGCAGCCGTGCCCGAGGCTCCGGTGCTGATCCGCGGGGCACAGCCGTTCGATCTGGTGCTCGCCCGCGCACTCGCTGATCCCGCGCTTGATCTGCGTTATCCGATGAAAGGTCCGTTTGTGGCCGAATGCCTCGATCACCCGCAGGCCGCAACGACCGCGATGGACCTGGCCCGCGCCGCCGGCATCCTCCCCGCCTTTCTGGTCGATCCGTCCACCGGCGGGGAAGCGCAAGCGGTCTCCAGCGGCGATCTGACCGAATGGAAAGACCCGCGCCACTTGACCATTGCCAGCCGCGCGCGCCTGCCCACGGCAGCGGCGGAGCAGGCCGAGATCATCGCGTTCCGCTCAGCCGATGACCTGCGCGAACACGTCGCGCTGGTCATCGGCAATCAGAATTCTGACCGCGCGCCGCTGGTGCGGCTGCATTCCGAATGCCTGACCGGCGATGTGCTGGGCAGCCTGAAATGCGATTGCGGGCCGCAACTGGATGCGGCGCTCAGCGCGATGGCGGCGGAGGCAGCGAATGGCGGCTGGGGCGTGTTGCTGTATCTGCGCCAGGAAGGACGCGGGATTGGCCTGATCAACAAGCTGCGCGCCTATCAGTTGCAAGATCAGGGGTTCGATACGGTCGACGCCAATCAGCGGCTGGGCCTGCCCACCGAAGCGCGCGATTTCCCGGTCGCGGCACGGATGCTGCACCTGCTGGGCGCGCGCGCAATCCGGCTGCTGACTAACAATCCCGCCAAAGTGGACGCGCTGGTGGCAGCCGGGGTGGAGGTAATCGAGCGCGTCCCGCACCAGCTGCCCGCCAACCCCCACAACGCGCGCTACCTGGATACCAAGCGCGATCGCAGCGGACATTTGCTATGATCGGCTGGACGCTGCGGCCCGAACAAACCGGCGATGAAGCCGCGATTCACGACTTGGTCAAACGCGCCTTCGCGCCGATGCCGTTCGC
>JANORN010000085.1:0-6955 GCA_031415355.1 Novosphingobium sp.
ATTGCGGAAAATGCTGCTGCAGGGCGGACGGTGGCTTTGGCCGAAAGCTGCACTGGCGGGTTGGTTTGCGCCGCCTTGACCGAGATTGCCGGATCATCGGCGGTGCTGGACCGGGGCTTCATAACCTATTCCAACGCCGCCAAGATCGAGCAGTTGGGCGTTTCGCCGGAAATTATCGAGACCTTCGGGGCGGTTTCCATCGCCTGCGCCTGGGCCATGGCGCAGGGCGCGCTCAAGGCCAGTAGTGCAGACGTGACGGTCGCCATCACCGGAATCGCAGGGCCCGATGGCGGCAGCATCCAGAAGCCGGTCGGTACGGTCGTCTTCGCCCGCGCGCATCGCGGCAGCGAAGATTATCTGGCTGAAGAGTTCCAGCTCGGCGAAAGCAGCCGTGCGGAGGTCCGCTATCAGGCGGTGCTCAAGGCACTGGAGCTGCTGCTGCCATAAAGCTGTTCAGCCCGCTTCTCAAATGCGGCAACCATCTTTCTGAATGCACGATCAAAATACTGCCCCGCGAGCCGCTCAAACAGCGCATTGCGAAAAGTGAACTCGACTCGAAAATTCACTTCACACCCGCCGTCCGGCAGCGGGGTGAACAGCCAGACGTTATCCAGATCACGCAGCGGTCCATCCAGATAGATAACTTCGATCCGCTCTGCGCGCTGTTTGAGCACGCGCGACGTGAACTTTTCACGCAGCGCATTGAAGCCGACCAACATATCCGCAACCATTTCGGTTGCGCTGTCAGACTTCACGCGGGTCGCCACGACCCAGGGCAAAAACTCCGCATAGCGGCCAACATCAGCGACCAGATCGTACATCTGCTGCGCCGACCACCGCACGCGGCGAATTTCTGAAATCCCCGGCAAGTCAGCCGACCTTGGCCAATTTCGCCGCACGGGCTGCCCGCATGGCTTTGAAATCATCGCCCGCGTGATAGCTGGAGCGGGTTAGCGGGCTTGCCGCGACTTGCAGGAAGCCTTTGGCGCGCGCAATCGCGCCGTAAGCATCAAAGGCTTGCGGCGTCACGAAATCGATCACTTTGGTGTGTTTCGGGGTCGGCTGAAGGTACTGGCCCATGGTCAGGAAATCGATCCCGGCGCAACGCATGTCGTCCATCACCTGATGGACCTCCAGCCGCGCTTCGCCCAGCCCCAGCATCACGCCGGACTTGGTGAAGATCAGCGGATTGTGGCGTTTGACCTCTTCCAGCAGCCTGAGTGACGCATAGTAGCGCGCGCCGGGGCGGATCGTAGGGTACAGGCGCGGCACGGTCTCAAGATTATGATTATACACATCCGGCCCGGCGGCGACGATGGCCTCCACCGCCGCCTGCATCTTGCCGCGAAAATCGGGGGTGAGGATTTCAATCGTGGTGCCTGGCGTATTGCGTCGCAGGGCTTCGATCACCTTCACGAATTGCCCGGCTCCGCCATCAGGCAGGTCGTCACGGTCGACCGAGGTGATCACGATGTGCTCCAGCCCAAGCTTCGCTGCCGCGATAGCGGTATGCTCCGGCTCCAGCGGATCGACGCTGCGCGGCATCCCCGTTTTGACATTGCAAAACGCGCAGGCGCGCGTGCAAACATCGCCCAGGATCATCACCGTCGCGTGCTTCTTGGTCCAGCATTCGCCGATATTGGGGCAGGCCGCCTCTTCGCAAACGGTGTTGAGTCCCAGATCGCGCATGAGTTGGCGCGTTTCGCCGTAACCTTTGCTGGTCGGGGCCTTGACCCGGATCCAGTCCGGCTTGCGCTGGCGTTCGGGCTTAGGCGTACCAAGGTCCATCGGAGCGAGATCGTTCATGCCGCCCAGATAGTCGCCTTGTCAGCGCTTGCCAATGGCGCTAGCGCCATATGCCATGGAAGCCAGCGCTTTTGCCCCGTTCGCCTCACCCGTGATCCTGTTCTTTTTGTTGGGTTTGCTGGCTGCAACGCTGCGTTCTGACCTGGCCATTCCAGAAGCCATGGCCAAGGGGATGTCACTATACCTGATGGCTGCAATCGGCCTCAAGGGCGGCGTGGCCGTGGCTAAATCGGGCGTTAGCGCAGAACTTGCCGCCGCCCTGCTCGCCGGGATGGGCTTGAGCTTTGGCATTCCATTTCTGGTCTTCGCCGCGCTGCGCGGTTTTGGCCGGTTGGATCAAACAAACGCAGGTGCGGTTGCAGCGCATTATGGTTCCGTAAGCGTGGTCACATTTGTGACCGCCAACGAAATGTTGGGGGCAAGCGGGCTGATCGTGGCGGGATTCATGGTGGCTGTCCTGGCAGTGATGGAAACCCCGGCAATCCTGTCCGGATTGCTGCTCGCGCGGCGCGGGCAGGTCAGCAACAATCAAAGCAAGCGCGCACTGTTTCACGAAGTGTTTCTCAATGCTTCCGTCGTCTTGCTGCTGGGCAGCTTTGCGGTCGGGTTGATCGCCGGTCCGGGCGGCTATGACGAAGTCAAGCCACTATTTGAAAGCGGTTTCAAAGGCGTGCTGTGCTTGTTCCTGCTCGACATGGGGCTGATCGCGGCGCGGCGCCTGATTGATGCACGCGCGGTCAATCTCCGTTTGGTCATGCTGGCACTTATCCTGCCTTTGGTAAATGGCAGCATCGGCGTGCTGACCGGGCATCTGATCGGACTCGACGTCGCCAGCGCGGCGGCGCTTGGGGTGCTGTGTGCGAGCGCCAGTTACATCGCGGTACCCGCTGCTATGCGGATGGCGCTGCCGCAGGCCGATCCGGGGATTTACTTGACGATGTCCCTGTCGATAACCTTCCCGTTCAATATCCTGATCGGAATTGGTCTGTTCGCAGGCCTCTCTCGCTGGCTTGCTGGATGAATTTGTCATGATTGAGACGGTAGTGCGCAAACGGATCGAGATCCTTGCTGATAGTCCGCTGGTCCGGCGGGTCACCGATGCGATAAACCAGGCAGGAATCTCCGGCTGGAGCGTGCTGCCTGTCACCGCTGGCAGTGGCCGCGATGGGCGGTGGCGGGAAGAGCGGGTCACCGGGACAGACAAGTCGCTTGTTCTGGCGATTGCATCGGTTGAAAAGGCCGCGACCCTAGTCGACGCATTGGCACCGATCTTGACCAGCCATGGGCTCCTTCTAACGATGTGGGATGTAGAAGTAATCCGCGGAGAGCGCTTCTGATGCCTGAATTCGCGGCCCTGCTGGATGGATTTCGTCGGTTTCGCGCGGGTGCTTATCAGCAGCAAAAGCTGCGATTTGACCGTCTTGCGCAGGAAGGCCAGTCTCCCAAGCTGATGGTGATCGCCTGTTCCGACAGCCGGGTTGATCCAGCGCAGGTATTCGACGTTGATCCGGGCGAGATATTTGTGGTGCGAAATGTCGCCGCCCTGGTTCCGCCATTCGAAACCAGCGGCGGCCTGCACGGCGTATCTGCGGCGCTTGAATTCGCAGTTCAGGTGCTGAAAGTGCGCCAGATCGTGGTCCTTGGACACGGCATGTGCGGTGGCTGCAAGGCTGCCTTGACCCGCGAATTGCATGGTACAATCCCAGGCGAAGGCGGATTCATTGCCGATTGGATCGGGATGCTGGATGCCTTGCGGGATCCGATTGTACGTGAATTTGGTCCCCACGGGCCAGCGGCAGAACGCGCGATGGAACAGGCTGCGGTTAAGGTCAGCCTAGACAACCTACGCAGCTTCCCATGCGTGCGCAGCAAGGAGCGCGGCGGCGAATTGCGGCTGCGCGGCGCGTTCTTCGCGATCAGCGACGGGTTGCTGCACGTGCTGGACGAAGCCAGCGGCGATTTTTCTCCAGTCGCATAAGCAAAGAGGCGGCCACGATGGACCGCCTCTCGTTGTTCGGTTTTTTGACCTAGCTTACGGCGCAGTGGACGCGGCAGGCCGTCCTTTGATCTGCAATTGCAGCAACCACAGCTTGGCAATTGCCTGACGCGGACCGGTCACCTTGGCGAAGGTCTCTTTGGCCGCGTCAAGCTTGCCCAGATCGTACTGCGCGATGCCCAGCCGGGTGAGCGCACGGGCGCTGTCAACCCCAGGCTTGGCCAACGCAAGCACGTAGAGTTCTTCCGCCTTGGCCGGTTGGTCATAGCTGAGAAACGCATCGGCCGCCGCCATCACGGTGTTGGTGCTGGCCGTACCAGCGCGCGCATCGCGATCCAGGCCCGGCAGCGAGGCGGTATCCGCTGCGAGACGGCTTTCTGCCGTGCGCTTCTGTTCAGCCACGAAAATATCGTCCAGTCTTAGCTTGCCCGCAGCGACACCCTGCTTGACGATCTTCAGCACCTCGCCAGGTGAACGGCGCCCGTCTGCTGCTTCGATGTATTCGACGTAATCTCGTTCATCCGCGAAGCTGTCTGTCCGGTGCATCAGCCGCATCAGATCAAGCGTTTCCTGCGGGCCAAATTTGCCCACTTCACGCAGGATCGCGATTGCGCCGGCCCAATTTTCCTTGCTTGGGTAGTTCTCGACCAGCCCGGTGCTGAACCAAGTTGCGTCGTCGATCAGCTTGGCGTTGTACGATGCGCCCAGCCCGCGCTTGTACCAGTTTGCCAGAACCGGACGACCGGCCGCGCGCTCATCGGCAATCGCCTTGCGCAATTGCACCAGTCCCGCCGGCACCTGGCCATCGGCCAGATAGGATTCTGCCAGCAACGCGCCGACCCCATTGGCCGAGTAGCCCCCGGCAATCGCTGCCAACAGCGCGGCGCGCGCGGCAGTATAATCTTTGGCATCATAGGCCAGCGAGCCCAGCGAATACTGCATCCGCGGTAGATCACCCGGAGCAACCGCGCCGCTGTCAATCATGGTTTGCACGCCGCGCCGCTGGAGCGCAAAATCCTGCGCCAGCGCACCCAAGCGGACCATCATTTGCCCGGAATAAAGCTTGTCATCCGGTGTAGTGGCCACGGCGCTAACTTGATCGAGTTGTGCCTTTTCTGCCGTCAATGCGGCACCAAGCGCTGCGATTGCAGCATTATAGGTTGCGGTTGCAGCGGTGCGATTGGCGGCACCACGCGCGTTGTTAAGCGCAACCCGCGCGGCTTCTGCATTCGTTACCGCAGCGGACACTTCGGGGCGCGCGGGGGCGTCGGCAATCACCTTTTCCAGCGGCACGGCGGCAGCCTGGAACGGCTTGGAATATTTGGCCTTGGCGGGAGCCGGCTTTTTCTCGGCGGCCAGTGTCGGCGCACTGAGCAGCGCGGCACCTGAAACAGTCGCCAGCGCAGCCGCAAGCGCGAGTGCCGGACGGGCAAATAGCATGGTGCGAACCATCGAAATCCATCTCCTGTTCCGATCAGCGCAGCCGACTCATCCGCCTGCCCCGAACCGGTTATTTCCTGCTTGCTAGTGGCGCGAAAACGCCAGCTTGGCAACCGGGAGCCGCACTATGGTCCGGGCGCTGAACGCGAATTGAATGCGGGATGGCCCGCGCGTTCAGAATTGCCCGATCACATGTGGAAAAAGGCCGCCTTTGCAGGCAACGCAGGTGGCCTTCCCCCGCCCCTTGGCCTAGTGCCGTTGGACTTCGCATGTCCTGCAAACAACTGGTTGATTTCCCGCGTGAGCGACGATCAAGATCCCCCCGAATCTGAAACCCCGGAACCCGCTGGCAAGCCCAGCGGCCCGGAAGGCGAATTTCAGCGAATCGACATCGTCGATGAGATGAAGGCCAGCTATCTCGACTACGCGATGAGCGTGATCGTCAGCCGCGCTTTGCCCGATGTGCGCGATGGGCTGAAGCCAGTTCACCGCCGGATTTTGTTCGCCGCGCAGGAAGGCGGCATGGTCGCAGGCAAGCCCTATCGCAAATGCGCCAAGATCGTCGGCGACGTAATGGGCAACTACCACCCCCATGGCGACAGCGCGATCTACTTCGCATTGGTCCGCATGGCGCAGGATTGGTCAATGCGGGTGCCGCTGGTCGATGGCCAGGGCAATTTCGGATCAATGGACCCCGATGATCCGGCCTCGATGCGCTATACCGAGGCGAGGCTGGCCAAGGTTGCCAACAGCCTGCTGGACGATCTGGACAAGGATACGGTCGATTTCCAGGACAATTATGACGGATCGCGGCGCGAACCGTCAGTGCTGCCCGCGCGCTTCCCCAACTTGCTGGTCAACGGCGCGGGCGGGATCGCGGTGGGCATGGCCACCAACATTCCGCCGCACAATCTGGGCGAAGTGATCGATGGCTGCCTGGCCTATATGGACAACCCCGCGATCACGACTGAAGAACTGATCGAATACATTCCGGGTCCAGACTTTCCCACGGCCCCGCTGATCCTGGGCACGCACGGCGCGCGCTCCGCCTATACCACCGGGCGCGGATCGATCATCATGCGGGCGCGGCACGAGATCGAGGAAGGGCGCGGGGATCGCCGCTCGATCGTGCTGACCAGCATCCCCTATCAGCTGGGCAAGAACAGCCTGGTCGAAAAGATCGCCGAAGCCGCCAAAGACAAGCGGATCGAAGGCATTTCCGACATCCGCGACGAATCGAGCCGCCTTGGCGTGCGCGTGGTGATCGATCTGAAGCGCGATGCCAGCCCGGAAGTCGTGCTCAACCAACTGTGGCGCAACACCCCGGCGCAATCGAACTTCCCGGCGAACATGCTGGCGATCCGCGGCGGCCGCCCCGAAGTGCTGATGCTGCGTGATTTCATCGCGGCGTTCATCTCCTTCCGCGAAGAAGTGATCACGCGGCGCACCAAGTTCGAACTCAACAAAGCGCGTGACCGGGCGCATCTGTTGCTCGGGCTGGTGGTCGCGGTCAGCAATCTGGACGAAGTGGTGCGGATCATTCGCGGTTCGCCCAATCCGGCGGCGGCGCGCGCCGCCTTGCTGGCCCGCGAATGGCCGATTGGCGAAATCGCGCAGTATATCCGCCTGGTCGAAGCGATTGAGCCCGATGCTGAGCAGACCGGCGGCACCTATCGCTTGTCCGAAGTGCAGGTTCGCGCGATCCTGGAGCTG
>JANORN010000086.1:0-5838 GCA_031415355.1 Novosphingobium sp.
CAATCAAAGCGCCGTTACGGCTTGCTTGACCACTACCCCGCCGGGGCGTTTGAATTTGGGTTGGTTGGGCGAATCGATCCGCCGCAGATAGGTCCACAGCCCGCATTGCAGCCCGATCAGCATGAACACGAACGGCTGGAACGCGATGCCGACGAACAGCGATCCGACCAGATAGATCACCAGCGCCTGTTGCAGCGCATTGGCCAGCGGGGCCTGCCACTGCTCGCCGGGGCCGGTGCGGTCCTTCCAGCGGCGGCGCAGGCGTTCCATCTGCCACAGTCCCGACGCCATCAACCACAACCATAGCCCCAGGCCGATGTAGCCCTGTTCGCCCAGCATTTCGAAATAGCTGGAATGGTACGCGCGGCCCTTGTCCTGAATCTGCGTCACTTCCACCGACTGGTTATTAGAAAATCCGCCCGATTCGCGCGTTTCGATCCGCAGAGTATTGCCGCGGAACGCATCAAACCCGCCGCCGAACGGATGGTCCTTCACATATTCCAGCGTCCATTCCCACACCGCCACCCGGGTGGAGGCGGACTGATCACCGGCGTGGTTTTCAATCGTGTTCATCCGCTGGGTATAGCTGGCGGGCAAGAACGGCACCGCCACCAGCGCCAGCGCGCCAGCGCCCGCGACATACAGGAACCGCCGCTTGACGCTGCGCAGCGCCATCACCCCCAGCACGGCAATGCACAGCAAGCCGGTGCGCGCCTGAGTGCCGATCGGGATCAGCAAGCAGGCAAACGCCAGTGCGCCCGCAAACAGCTTTACCCGCCAATCGTTGGGAAACACCGTGCCGTGCTTCACCAACCACAGGATCAGCGGGATGATCGCCACCGCGACGCAAGACAGGATCGACCCTTCGTTCAGCCCGGTATTGTCATTTACCAGCAACCGCAGCGTGCCATAGCCGCCGCCGCCAAACGCGGTCTTGATCCCGCCGATGATGATGATGGTGGAGGCGGACAGCACCATGACCAGCGCCACCGCCTCAATCCGCAACCGCGTGCGCAGCGTCAGCGGCAGGAATATCGCAAAGACCATGGCTTTCCACGCCCACGACCACTTGGCCATGGCTTCTTCGGGGAAATCCGCCACCGATGTAGTCAACCCGCAATAGATCAGCAGCGCGAGCAATATGCCCTGGCGCAGCGAAAACCGGCTATCCAGTTTGTAATCGGCAAAGGCCCAGCCGCCAAACGCAGCGATGAACGCCACCAGCGAGATTTGCAGGGGATCGAGTAACGTCACCGCAATCTTTTGCGGCGCGACGATATCGACGTAAACATAAGCCAGCACCCAGGCGAACGGACGCCGCACCCCCAGCGCCAGAAACGCGAGGACAAACCCGAGCAGCGCGAGACTAACCATGGTCGGTCTCTGTCTTCGGTGCTGCGCCGTGCAGCCGGTCCTTCACCTTGCGCTTGCCGACCTTGCCAGCCAGTTCGGTGCCAGGATCGGCATCGATTGCGTCGCTATGCGCCAGCCGCCAGACGGCCAGCGCGAGCAGCGCGTGCGAGATTGCAATGGCGAGGTTGTCAATCATCTGACGCGGGCCTTAGCGGAACTGGGTTGACGCGGCGTTAAGCCTTGTGCCCCTAGTATAAGGCCATGACCCGCGTATTGCATATCCTTGACCATTCGCTGCCACTGCACAGCGGATACACGTTTCGCACCCGCGCGATCCTGACCGCGCAGCAGGCCCGGGGGCTGGAAATCCGCGCGATTACCGGCCAGCGCCACCTGCATGACGGGCCGGAACCGGAAGTGGTCGATGGGCTGACCTTTCACCGCACCCCGGGCACGGCCAGCGGCCTGCACGGCCTGCGCGAATGGTCCGAGATTGGCAGTCTGACCGCCGCAATCGACCGGCTGTGTGACCAGTGGCAGCCAGAGATTCTCCATGCCCATTCTCCGGCGCTGTGCGGCCTGGCCGCCGCGCGGGTGGCCAAGCGGCGTGGCTTGCCGCTGGTTTACGAGATTCGCGCGTTCTGGGAAGATGCCGCCGTCAGCAATGGCACCGGCAGCGCCGGCTCGATCAAATACCGGCTGACCCGCGCGCTGGAAAGCCACGTCGTCGCCCGCGCCGATGCGGTGTTCACGATCTGCCAGGGGCTGAAGGACGATCTGGTATCGCGCGGGTTCGCGGCGGACAAGATCGCACTCAGTCCCAACGGTGTCGACTTGTCGCTGTTCGGCGCAGTGCCCGCGCCCGACCCCGCCTTAGCAGCCGAGCTGAACCTGGGTTTGGGTCCGGTGATCGGCTTCATCGGCAGTTTCTATGATTATGAAGGCATTGACGATCTGATCGCGGCCATGCCTGCGTTGATCGCGCGCCAGCCTGAGGCGCGGCTACTGCTGGTCGGCGGCGGCCCCTGCGAAGCGGCGCTGCGCGCGCAGGCGGCGCAATCGCCCGTCGCCGCCGCAATCCGCTTTGTCGGCCGGGTGCCGCACAGCGAAGTTGAACGCTATTACGCGCTGATGGATATCATGGCCTATCCGCGCAAGGCCAGCCGCCTGACCGATCTGGTCACCCCGTTGAAGCCGCTGGAAGCGCTGGCGCAGCACAAGCTGGTCGCCGCGTCTGCGGTGGGCGGGCACCGCGAGCTGATCAGCGATGGCACCACCGGCACGCTGTTTGCGCCCGATAACCCGGGCGCCTGCGCGGCAGCATTGGCCGATCTGCTGGACCAGCGCGGCAGTTGGCCCGCGCGGCGCAGTGCGGGTCAGGCCCATGTTGCCGCACACCATGATTGGGCGCAGAATGTAACGCGTTATCTAGATGTTTACCAAAACCTGTTAACCAGAATTTCGGAGCGTTCTGTGCGCAAGGCGGCTTGACCTGCCAGTTTGCGGAATGCCTCTGATTTAACTGACGGGGTAGCGATCTTGGCACTGCAACTGAACCGGTCTGGAAAAGACACGTCCGCGGCCAGCAAGTCTGGAACAGGCAAGCCTGCAACGGCTGCCCCGGTGACAGCGCACCCGTTGTTCCCGGCGGTGGTCGCGTTGTGGTTCGGGGCTTTGTTCGGACTGGGCAGTCTGGCCGTTCGGGTTGGCTTGATCGAAGCGCTGGTGCTGGCCACGCAGATTGATACGCTGATCCCCGCCGCTGCGCCGCCGTTGGGCATTTCGGCCCGGATCCTGCTGGCGTTGAGCCTGGCGACTTTGGGCGCGCTGCTGGGCGCTGCCATCGCACGGCGCATCGCCGCCCCCAAGCCGGTAGTCCGCGAACGCAAGCGCAAGGCCGCGCTCAGCCCTGACGAGACAGTCAACCTGCGCAGCCGTGATGCCCATCCCGACGCTCCGGCCCGCCGCCCGCTCTCGATCAACGACGCGCTGAGCGATGCCCCGCCTGAAGCCAGCAGCATAGCTGCTCAGGCTGCTGGCGATCCGCTGGCCGGCCGCCGCCGCAGCGCGCTGGCGATTGAAACCGACGCTACGTTTGAGCTGCACGAGCTGGCTCCGCTGCCAGGCAGCGATCAGCATTCTCAGCCATTTTCATCTGCTGTCGCCGCACCGGATGCGCACGCACCGCTGGAGCTGGGTGCCTATGCCGAAGCCAATGAAGGCCGGCTGGCCGTGCCATCCGCAGGCCCCGCGCTTGATTGGCACAATGCGGCATCTTCGGCTGTGCCGGCCACTGCGGCACCGCAAGTGTTTCATGCCGATCACCAGGCCGGAGCAGACCTGCGCCCCAATTTCTCCCCCCCGTCGGATGCGGCAACAGGACGGCAGGTGTTCGGGATGACGCATCCGCAGCCCGATGAAGTGCTGGACGAGCTGGGCATTACCGATGCCGAGTTTGAACCTTTGCCCGCAGCGGACATGCGCTTAGACGCGCCGAGTGATAGCCGGTTTGGCGCCGTTGATCTGGCCGCAACAGCAGCGTTTTCGGTGCCAGTCGCAGCTGCTGAGCCCATTCCGGCCGAAGCCGCCGATGCCGATCCTGCGACGCTGCCGATGACCGATCTGGCAAATCGACTCGCCGAATCAATGCAGCGCCGCCGGGAACGGACGGCGAGAAGTACCGGGCGCGCTGCGGACGCCGCAGTTGCAGCAGCCGCTGCGCCCTCACTGGTGGCGGCGGTGGCGGTGCCGACCGGCGCTGCACTTGCCGCAATTGGCGAGCCAGAGCCTTCACCACCACGCGGCTTTGACCAGCTCAGCGCTGCCGCTGCACCCGGCGCCGTGCCGGACTTCGCGCATCCCAATCAGATTCCCGGGTTGCCAGTCGCGGCATTGCCAAGTCTGCCCCAAACCGGGCTGAATTTCACAGCAGCCTCGGCTGCTCAACCGGTGCTTGCAGATGCCATCCTGCCGGACCCGCACCGACCGCTGTTCGGCACACGCGATTCGGCAATTCCGGCCGGGCTGCGTCCGCTGTCTTTTGAAGCCTTGGCTGACGACGATGACCACGACGACTTCGCCACCGGTTTGCCGCCGCGCAGCTTTCCCGGGGTTGGCGCGTTCCAGGCACCGGCCAATTCGGCGCTCAATCCGTTTGCTGGCGAAGCTGCCGCGGGCGAAGGCGAGCCAGCCGCCGATGCCAAGTTCAGTTCCCTGCTCGATTTGAACCGCAGCGCCGAGCCGCGTCAGTCATTTGTCCGCATCGAAGCCGCCGATGAACCCGTTGCCGCGATTGAACCGGTGGTGATTTTCCCCGGTCAGTTGAGCCGGATTGCCGCTGCCGACGCTGCTTCGCCGCCTGCGTTGGCGCAGGTTCCGGTCGATTTTGATGCAGCGCAATCATTCCGCCAGTTCGATTCGCCCGCCAGCGCAGATGCCGGACAAGCCGTGGCTGCGGTCGCATCTGCGCCGCACAATCCGGCCGAAACCGAGCGCGCCCTGCGCGCGGCGCTCGCCAACCTGCAACGGATGAGCGGCGCCGCTTGATCCGCACAAGGCCTGTCGCAAAGCAGGTGAAATCCTATTCATCCGGCCGCGCGGAGACCACCGCACGGCTTTGGATTCTTTCGCAGTTGCAAAAACAGCTTCCTGTCGTCATGGGAAACCCTCGCGCAACTTTCGCTACTTTTCGTGGCAAAGAGTCTTGCGCTTAATTGCCGGAATTGCGGGATTTTCAGGCCACAGCCTGCGAATCGCGCCGCACTGGTTGACGACAGGACGATTTATCGATGGGTTTCCCAGAGCCGCAGGGGCTGTACGATCCGCGTAATGAGCATGACGCATGCGGTGTGGGCTTTGTTGCCCATATCAAAGGCGCCAAAAGCCATGCGATCGTCTCCCAGGCCTTGGAAATCCTGCACAATCTGGATCATCGCGGCGCGGTCGGTGCCGACCCGCTGCTGGGTGATGGCGCGGGGATTTTGATCCAGCTGCCCGACGCGCTGTATCGCCGCTGGGCCGAGCAAGAAGGGCTGAAACTGCCCGCGCCCGGCGATTACGGCGTGGCCATGTGCTTTCTGCCGCAGGATCAGCCGAGCCGCGATTTCATCGTCGGCACCTTTGAAAAGTTCATCGCCAAAGAAGGCCAGCGGCTGATCGGCTGGCGCGATGTGCCGGTGACGACCGCCGGGCTGGGCGCAACGGTGCAGGCAGAAATGCCGGTAATCCGCCAGTGCTTTATCGCGCGCGGGGAAAATTGCGCCGATCAGGATGCGTTTGAACGCAAGATCCTGGCGATCCGCAAGCAAACCCAGAACCCGCTCGCAGCGCTGGCGGCGAAGCACGGAATGCCGGGCGTGGCCGACCTGTACATGCCCAGCTTTTCCAGCCGCACCGTGGTCTATAAAGGCCTGCTGCTGGCCACGCAGGTCGGCAGTTTCTACGATGATCTGCGCGATCCGGACTGCGTCTCCGCGCTCGGGCTGG
>JANORN010000087.1:0-2952 GCA_031415355.1 Novosphingobium sp.
CTCAACCCCCCATGCGCGTCGCGATCATTCCCGTCACGCCGTTGCAGCAGAATTGCTCGCTGATCTGGTGCACCAAGACCATGCGCGGGGCGCTGGTCGATCCGGGCGGCGATCTCGACAAGTTGAAGGCCGGAGTCGCGAAGGCCGGAGTAACGCTGGAAAAGCTGCTGGTTACACACGGCCATCTTGATCATTGCGGCCAGACCGGGATGCTCGCCAAAGAGCTTGGGCTAACGATTGAAGGACCACAGGAAGAGGACCGGTTCTGGATCGCGCAGCTGGATGACGATGGCCGCAAATGGGGGATGCACGCCGAATCGTTTGAGCCTGACCGCTGGCTGGAACACGGCGATACCGTGACCGTGGGCGACCTCACGCTCGACGTGATCCATTGCCCCGGGCACACGCCTGGTCACATCGTGTTCTATCACGCGCCATCACGGTTTGCGATTGTCGGCGATGTGCTGTTTCAAGGGTCAATCGGCCGGACGGATTTTCCGCGCGGCAATCATCAGGATCTGATCGATTCGATTACCCAGCGGCTCTGGCCTTTGGGCGAAGACGTCACCTTCGTGCCCGGCCACGGCCCCACCAGCACGTTTGGACGCGAGCGCCAGACCAATAGCTTTGTCAGCGACTATGCGCTGAGCTGAGTTCAAAGCTGAATGACGAACTCCCCGTTTGTCCTCGCCAAGCGGGGAGCGCGCAGTTCACATGTGGCCGAGTACGACCAGCACCGCGACAATCGCAAGGCCCAGCTGGGCCAGCATCGTGGTCAGCGTGCCAACCATCCGGCCCTTTTCGAGCGGCCCCGCGCCGTCCATGCCCAAGCCGTGCAGCACGCGGCCCAGCATGTAGACCCCGCCAACAATCGCCAGCCATTGGCTGCCTTTGCCAGCCAGCTCGATCCCGGCGATCAGGATCAGCACCCACGGGGTGTTCTCAACAAAGTTGAGCTGCGCCCGCATCCGGCGCTCCATCAGGTCATTGCCGCCAGTGCCGATGCTGATGCTTTGTTTGGAGCGCACCTGCCCGCAGCGGATGCCCAGCCAGACGTTGATAATCGCGGCTGCTGCTGCGAGTGACAGTGTAGTGGGTAGCAACATATTTCTCTCCCCTGAGTGACCCGGCGCGATTGCTAGCTGGTCGGCGCTTGCAACGCACGTCAAATTCGCTATAGGCCCGCCTTCGCAAGCCGCCGACCCGGTCTGGACTGGCTTACCCGTTTAGCTTTCGAATTCACAGGAACAGGTGCCGCAATGGCTGTCCCCAAAAGAAAAACTTCGCCCTCACGCCGGGGCATGCGCCGCAGCCATGATGCGCTGAAGGTAGAAGCATTCCACGAATGCTCCAATTGCGGTGAGCTGAAGCGTCCGCACAATCTGTGCGCGGCCTGCGGTCATTACAATGGCCGTGAAGTGCTCGCCGTCGGGCTCTGATCTCGGTTTAACAGGAGTTTCGCGCACATGAGCCTGCCGCGTATCGCCGTTGATGCGATGGGCGGCGATGAGGGCGTGCGCGTGATGATCGAAGGCGCGGCGATTGCGCGGCGCAGCCACGATCGCTTCAAATTCTTGCTGGTTGGCGATGAAGACCGGATCAAGGCCGCACTCGAAGCCCATCCCAATCTGCGCAGCGCCTCGGAAATTCTCCACGCACCCGATGTAGTAAGCGGCGAGGAGCGGCCCACCCAGGCCTTGCGCCGGGCCAAGACCACCTCGATGGGCATGGCGATCAACGCGGTGAAGACCGGCGCGGCCGGCGCGGCGGTCAGCGGCGGCAATACCGGCGCGCTGATGGCCATGGCCAAGCTGGCGCTGCGCACGATGCCGGGGATTGATCGGCCCGCGCTGTCGGCGCTGCTCCCTACGCTGGGCGATAACGACGTGGTGATGCTCGATCTTGGGGCGAATACCGAGTGTGACGCCCGGAATCTGGTGCAATTTGCGATCATGGGCGCGGCCTATTCGCGGATCGTAACCGGTTGCGAGGCACCGCGCGTGCGCTTGCTGAACATCGGCACCGAAGAAACCAAAGGTACCGAGTTTCTCCAGTCCGCAGCCGCGCAGCTGCGCGCTGCCAGCGATCTGGCGATGTCGTTTGACGGGTTTGTCGAAGCCGACAAGATCAACCGTGGCGATGTCGACGTAGTCGTCAGCGACGGGTTTTCGGGCAATATTGCTCTCAAATCGATCGAAGGCACTGCGCGGTTCGTCACTGACTTGCTGCGCCGCGCCTTTACCTCATCGCTGCGCTCCAAATTCGGGTTCTTGGTTTCGCGCCCAGCAACCGAATTGCTTAAACATCATCTTGATCCCAACAACCACAACGGCGCAGTGTTTCTGGGGCTCAACGGGGTAGTCGTGAAAAGCCACGGATCGGCCAGCGCGCTGGGTGTTGCCAATGCGGTGCACGTTACTGCGCGGCTGCTGGAAGAAAACCTGACCGAGCGGATCATGGCCGATCTCCAGCGGCTGGGTTCGGCAGAGCTAAGCAAGCCGCCCAAGGCCGCCGAATGACCCGGCGCTCCGTCCTGATCGGCACGGGTTCGGCTTTGCCAAAACGGATCGTCACCAATGCCGAACTGGCAGAGCGGGTCGATACCAGCGATTCCTGGATCGTTGAACGCACCGGTATCCGGGCGCGGCATATCGTTAGCGACGGCGAGACTACCTCCACCCTCGCTATCGCGGCGGCGCGCGCGGCGATTGCGGCGGCCGGGATCGATCCGCAATCAATCGGCCTGATCGTGCTCGCCACCGCCACGCCGGACCAGACCTTTCCCGCCACCGCGACGATCGTCCAGAACGCGCTAGGGTGCAACGGCTGTGTCGCGTTTGACGTGGCAGCGGTCTGCTCAGGCTTCCTTTACGCCATGGGCGTCGCAGATTCGCTGTTGCGCACCGGGATGGCGCAGCGCGCGCTGGTGATCGGCGCGGAAACCTTTTCGCA
>JANORN010000088.1:0-4780 GCA_031415355.1 Novosphingobium sp.
CCGTACAGCATGAAGATGGCTTGCGGCGAAAATCCCAAGCGAGTTTATGGCGAAAAGGGGCGCACGCCCTCCACCCGGATGGGCAATTTCGCGGTTAATCGCGCGACCTGGATCAAGGCCACCGAATACCGCGCGAAGCGCGCCAAGGGTAAGCTGGAAGCGCGCGATCTGGCGATGGAAACCCTCGTCGGGGTGCTGGATGGCGACATCCTGATCCAGAACCACTGCTACCGCGCCGATGAAATGGCGCTGGTGCTCGATATGGGACGCGAATTTGGCTACCGCGTCAGCGCGTTCCACCACGCTACCGAAGCTTACAAGATCGGCGATCTGCTGAAAGCGAACGGCGTCTGCTCGGCGATCTGGGCGGACTGGTGGGGCTTCAAAATGGAAAGCTACGACGGGATTCCAGAGAACGCTGGGATCCTCTACAAGGCCGGTGCCTGCGTGGTGATCCATTCGGACGATGCCAACGGGATCCAGCGGCTCAATCAGGAAGCCGCCAAAGCGCAAGGCGACGCCCGCCGCGCCGGGATCGCTATTCCCGACGCCGAAGTGATCCGCTGGCTGACGCTGAACCCCGCGACCGCGATGGGGATCGACAAGCAGACCGGCAGTTTGACTGCGGGCAAGATGGGCGATGTGGTGCTGTGGAATGGCAACCCCCTGTCGAATTACGCCCGGCCGCAGATGGTCTGGATCGACGGCGCGCTGCTGTACGATGCCGCCAACCCCAAGCGCCGCCCGGTGAGCGATTTTGAACTGGGCCAGCCCGGAATGGGAGACGTGAAGTGAAAGGAGCCAAGCTTCTGCGAACCTGCGCGGCCAGTTTTGCGCTTTCCACAGTTTTGATCACGCCGGCACTGGCCGATGTCGCGCTGCCGCCAGTCTTGCGTTGCGAGGAGCCGCAAAATGGCAAGCCCGCCCAGTGTTATGACGCAAGGTCGAGCGGGCAGGAATACACCGCAATCGTCCACGGAAGGCTGGTAATCGGAGACGATTTGCCGCCGATCCCCAGCGGCACCGTGTTGATCCGGAATGGCAAGATCGTCGCGGCGGCGGCTGATGCGGCGGTGCAAATTCCCGAATTTGCGGTGGTAATCGATGCCACCGGCAAATGGATCACGCCAGGGCTGGTGGTCGCGGTCACCGATCTCGGCCTGCTCGACGTGGAGGCAGTGGAGGAAAGCAACGATTCTGACGCAGACAAATCCCCGTTCAGCGCCGCGCTCGACGTAGCCCCTGCGATCAATCCGGCGGCGCAGCACATTGCAGTCAGCCGCGCAGGCGGCGTCACGCGCGCGGCGGTGGCACCGCTCAGCACCCATGGCATCTTTGGCGGACAAGGCGCGATTATCGATCTGGGCGCGGATAGCGATGCGATCACCCGCGCGCGCGCGTTTCAATATGTCGATCTGGGCGAAACCGGCGCACGCCGCGCCGGGGGCAGCCGCGCGGGTGTGCACGCGGTGCTGCGCAATGCCCTGATTGAGGCGCGCGAACTGTCGCGCCGCACCGGAACCAGCGTTGCGGCGGGCGATCCGCGCCTCGCCGCCACCAGCCCCGAACGGCCCGGCGATGCCTTGTTGACCCGGTTCGATGCCGCTGCGCTCGCGCCGGTGGTGAACGGCACCCAGCCGCTGTATGTGCGCGCCGAACGCGCCGCCGATATCCGCATGGCGCTGGCGCTGAAACAGGATTTCCCGGCGCTGAAGCTGGTGCTGATCGGCGCGAGCGAGGGCTGGCTGGCCGCGCGTGAAATCGCCGCAGCGGGTGTGCCGGTGCTGGCCACCCCGCTGAACGATTTGCCCAATGACTTTGAAACGCTGGCTGCCACGCAGTCCAACGTCGGGCGAATGGCCGCCGCCGGGGTCAAGGTCGGGCTCGGCGCGTTCTTCGATCAGCCGCGCTATGCCCCGCAATATGCCGGTAACCTGGTCGCGCTGACCCGCGTGCCCGGTGCCAGCGGGCTGGACTGGGCCAAGGCCTTCGCCGCGATCAGCTCGGTTCCGGCGGAGATTCTGGGCATGGGTGACCGCTTCGGCAGCTTGCGCCCCGGCCGCGCCGGGGATGTGGTGCTGTGGGACGGTGATCCGCTGGAGGCGCAATCGGGCGTGGTGCAAGTGTGGATCGATGGCGTGCAGCAGCCGCTGACCAACCACCAGACCAAGCTGCGTGATCGGTATCTGAACCCGACCGAGGGCGAGTTGCCCAAGGCCTATGAGTGGTAGCGCAGCGGCGGTGAAACCCGCAGAATTCCGCGCAAGTTCACAGTAAAAGCGGGTCACCCCGGCGCGGATGCGGGGCCAACACGGCGACCGCCTGTCCAGCGTGGGAATCTGCAGGATTCCGCCCAAGTTCACAGTGAAATTACCCGTATTGCCGGTGTGCCGCTGCGCGCTCGAGCAGCGTGCGATTTATCTGAACCAAACCCGCTCATGCTGAGCCTGTCGAAGCACCCGCCTGTTACGGCACGGTAGCGTTCGAACGATCGTCCTTCGACAGGCTCAGGATGAGCGGGAATTGACTGAAGGGTTTCAGATTTTTGCGATTCCTGCTCTAGTCTTGATCCGACGTTCGTTTGCCAGATCAACCCACCTCAGCCGTCACCGATCAAGCACTATGGCAAATTGCGGCCGTATAGGAAAATGGCATGTCCGGGGTTGCAATGCGCGGCCACAGTGCTAGCTATGTTTACGTCGTCAACATTAGGATACCCCTATGGACCACGCGCTTGTCAATCTGATCGCAGCCAGCACCGCGTTTGTCGGCTCGCACTTCGCCTTGTCGCATCCGCTGCGCGCACCGTTGGTGCAGCGAATCGGCGCAAGGGGATTTCAGGGCCTTTATACGGTCGTCGCCTTGGCCGGCTTCGCGTGGATGGTGCTGGCCTTCCGCGCCATGCCGCCCGCCGCAGCGCTGTGGAACGGGATGAGCGATCCGCTGTGGATCTTTGCCAGCGTGCTGACGCTGCTGGCCGCAGTCCTGCTGGTCGACTCGTTCTTCGGCAACCCTGCGCTGGCCGATCCGCGCGCGTCGGAAAATGCTGCCAAGCCGGCCCACGGCGTGTTCCACGTCACCCGCCACCCGATGATGTGGGCCTTCGCGCTGTGGGCGGGCAGCCATGCCTTAATCAGCCCGACGCCGCGCTCGCTGGTATTGAGCGGCGCAGTGGCCTTCCTCGCGCTGGTCGGCGCGCACATGCAAGACCGCAAGAAGCAGATGCTGATGGGCGCGGCCTGGCACGGTTGGCAAGCGCGGACCAGCTATTGGCCCAAGCTGGGCGGACTGGCGCAGGCCGGCGCAGTGCCGTGGCTGGGCGGCCTGGCGCTGTGGCTGGCGGCGAGCTGGGCGCATCTGCCGGGTAATGGGGTGCTGGCCGGGGTGTGGCGGTGGCTCGGCTGAGCCAGTTTGACGGTTTCGGCCCCCGCTTGTTTCTGCGTCTGTTCCGGCGCCTGTTTCAGCGCTGTTCGCGCGCCAGCGTGCCCCAGGCCAGTTCGGCAAATTCGCACAGCAACGGCCGGGTATCGCGCGGGTCGATGATGTCTTCGATCCCGAATTTCTCTGCCGTGCGGAACGGGCTGCGCACCTGATTGAGCCGCGCGCGGATTGCTTCCAGATGCGCCGCCGGATCGTCTGCGGCGGCCAGCTCGCTCTTGTAGGCCACCTCGATCCCGCCTTCGATTGGCAGGCTGCCCCAGTCACCGCTGGGCCAGGCGTAGCGGTACTGGAACGCTTCGGCATTGCTCATGGCCGATCCCGCGATGCCATAGGCGCGGCGCAGGATCACGCAGCACAGCGGTACGGTCGTCTTGTAAATCGCGTTCATCGCCTGCACGCCATAGCGGATAGTCCCCGCAGTCTCGGCTGCCAGCCCGATCATAAAGCCCGGGTTATCGACCAGATGCACCACCGGCAGCCGGAACTGGTCGGCGAGCTTGATGAAGCGTTCGGCCTTTTCGCTGGTCTTGGCTTCCCATGAGCCGCCCAGAAAGCTGGGATCGCTGGCCATCACAGCAACCACTCGGCCATCAAGCCGCGCAAACGCGGTGATCAGCGCGCGGCCCCACATCCGGCCCATTTCAAACACGCTGCCCCGGTCAAACACCGCTTCGAGGACTTGCCGCATCGAATAGACCTGCTTGGCCGCGCGCGGGACCACGCTGAGCAACATCTCCTCGCGGCGGTCAGTCGGGTCCTGGCAGGCGGTGCGCGGCGCGGGCTCGCCAATGCTGGCGGGGAGGTAGGACAGAAACTGGCGCGCGGCGGCAAAGGCCTCGTATTCGCTGGCCACCTCGTCATCGACCACGCCATTGCGCGTGTGGATATCGCTGCCACCCAGGCTCTCCTTGTCACTCGCCTCGCCGATGGCTTCGACCACGGCGGGCCCTGCGGCAAACACTTGGCTGAGCCCGCGCACCATCACCGAATAGTGGCTCGCCACCACCCGTGCCGCGCCCAGCCCCGCCGTTGGCCCCAATGCGAGCGCGACCACCGGCACGGTTTCAAGGTTTTTGACGATTACGTCCCAGCCCGGCGTCGCAGGCACATAGGTCGCGCCAACGTCTTCCAGCGTCTTGACCGAACCGCCACCGCCGGTGCCGTCAATCATCCGGATCAGGGGGATTTTGAGCGTGTGCGCCATCTTCTCGCACTGGACGAACTTGCGGTGGATCGCCGCATCCGCCGCCCCGCCGCGCACGGTGAAATCGTCTGCACTGGCAACCACCGGGCGGCCCTCGATGTTGGCGCGACCAAACACCAGATTGGATGGGGAGAG
>JANORN010000089.1:0-6497 GCA_031415355.1 Novosphingobium sp.
AATATAGCTGTTGGTGCGGGTCAGCCGGGCTTCCGCATCGGCCAGAATTTCATGGCGTTCCGCCGGGATTGCCGCACTTGCGGCGCGGCGTGTCAGAACATCAGCGGTGGAATCGCACAGTCCGCGCGCATTTGCGCAGCTCAGCTGGTTGAGGAACCAGTCGGGGCGCGGATAGCGTGCAACCGTATCGACCAGCCGCAAGTCGGCGTCGCTGGACAAGCCGACGCGCTGCAAAGTGATCCCGATTGTCCGCAAATCCTCTGCCAGCCGGTCGGCCAGAACCTCCGCACCCGGCCCGCTGGGCATGCTCAGGCGCAAGACGGGCGCGGGCCGCGCACCGCCACGCCAAGCCGCGACGCGGGCTGCTGCGCGCGCCCGGCGGCCTTCGATGGTTTCGCCCAGCCAGCGTTCGGTTACCGTGCCGCCATCGCCTTCGAGCCCGGGCGCAACCACGCGGCTGGTCACAATCCACCCGTTCAGCGCAAACAGGGTCGCAATGGCCTCGCGGTCAATCGCCATCGCCACGGCTTCGCGGTTTCCGGGCGAGCCGAGGAAGCCTTCGCCATGGACCACCATCAACCCAAACAGCCCAGTGACCGGATCCATCCGCAGTGCCCCGCGTGAGATCCCCGCTGCGTCCACGCGCGGCAAATCTTCCAGTCGTCCGCCGAACACGATATCTGCGTCGCCTTTGCCGAACCGATCAATTCCCGCTTTGGCATACAGCGCCCGCAGCTCAATCGGCCGGGCACGGTCTTGCCAGCCTTCTTCGCTCGGCAAACCGCGATCTTCCGGAGCAATCGGCGCCAATTGGGCCAACCGACCGTCGCGTTTCAGCCGCATCGGGCCATTGCCGCGCCCTTGCCACACCAGCCCCAGCTCTGGCTGTGCCAGCAATTGCAGCAGATCCGGCACCGGCCGGGTCAGTCGTAGCTCAATCACTCGGCCTGCCATTGTCCGCACTTCGGAAATCGCGGCCAGATCGAGCCCCAGCGCGGTGCCGCGCAGGCTGCCAATCGCTTGTTGCAGGCCTGCGCGTGCGGCATCGGCGCTGATGGGCGTGCCATCAGGCCAGGTCCCATCGCGCAACCGGAAGATGAAACTGAGCCCGCCATCGGTTACAATCCACCTGTCGGCCAGCGCCGGGACCACGCGGCCCTGTGCATCGAACGCCACCAACCCTTCGACGGTTGCCGCGCGGAGCAGCTGGGCAGGGGGCGGCATGCGGGCGCCGGTCTGGAACAGGCTGGCAGGATCACCAATGGCGATTACCGCAACGCGGTCATCCGTGCTGTTGCCGCAACCAGCCAGCCCAATGGCAACAGCCAGAGCCAGCCCAACGCGAAGAACAGTTTTCGGGATCATCGCCGAGAACTCTAAGCCAAAAAACCCGCCGGGACCACCCGGCTTGCGCGGCCCGGCAAGCGATCAAATTTTGCGCAAGGACTTGGCATCCGGCGGACCGTGAACCGGCTGGCGGGTAAAGCGCGGCGAACCATCGCCAACCACAATCGGCGCGCGGGCAACCTTGGGATCGATTTCATCGCGAAAGGCGATTCCGAACCGGCTGCCTTCGACCCAGGCAACCGCACCTTCGGTCCAGCCGACATTGCGGATATTGATCGAAACCAGCTGGCCGCGCGTGGGGGCAAAGTCGCCCTCGGCCATCAACCCGCCAGCGGACAGGTTGCGGACGCGCACCTTGTGTTCGTCGGCCACGCCGTCAAACCGCACATCGGCCATCACGAACAGGCTGTCGCGCGCAATCTGCCGATGCTCACTCTCGCCCATTGGTCTGGTCCCACTCTCCAGTTGCTTGAAAACGACCAGTAGCCGCCTTGCGATCTCTATACCAGTTTCAGTCTGACCCAACGCTAAATACGAATGCTAAAATCCAGGTTAACAGTAAAGCGGCAATCAATCATCGCGCGAAATCTTTTCGCGGCGCTCGTGCGCTTGCTGCGCCTCTACGGTCATCGTTGCAATCGGGCGCGCGCTCAACCGCCCAAGGCCGATCGGCTCGCCCGTAACCTCGCAATAGCCGTATTCGCCTTCTTCGATGCGGCGCAGCGCCGAATCGATTTTGGCGATCAGCTTGCGCTGGCGATCACGGGTGCGTAGTTCGATCCCCCAGTCGGTTTCGCTGGAGGCGCGGTCGTTAAGGTCTGGCTCGCGGATCGGACCTTCCTGCAGGCTGTTCAACGTATCAGCAGCGGCATCGAAAATGGATTTCTTCCATTCCAGCAACAGCCTGCGATAGTAATCAAGTTGCGCCGAATTCATGTACGGCTCGTTGTCACCCGGAATGTAGTCACTGGTCAGCGCGCGTTTGGCTTTGGCCAGAACATCAATTTCATCGCCCAGAACGGTCGTCATTCAGACTCTCCATACCGCGACCGCCGAAGCCAGTTCCCTGTGGCCACGAGCATTCCCGCTAGTTTTCCGACGCCGGATTGAGCGCGCCTATAGGGGTGCGTAGATTCCCGCACAAGCGGCAATCGCATCAAACACGGCGGGCGGCGCGCTGCTGCCCAGCCGCTGATAAGTCGGTAAATCGACCGGATTTGGTGCTGTTCGCAGCCATTGCGGACACCGCTGATCATTATCTGCATCGCCGTTAACCATTTGTTGACCAAGTTCGGCAAATTTCTGCCTTGTCGGCAGGCCAGCAGCGTCAGCCAAATCGGGGGTAAAATGATGAGTGCAGTATGGATCAATCCGACCGGGGCCAGTGCCGCCGCCGTCAACACCGCACACGAAGATCTGCTGGTTGCCAGTTGCCTGGCCGCCGCCGCGCAAGGCGATATCAGCGCCTATTATGATCTGGGCGTCGCCTATTCGACCGGCAGCCACGGCGCTGACTGCGATCTGATCGAAGCGCACAAGTGGTTTAACCTGGCCGCCGTCAACGGCCACGCCGAAGCAAGCATGTGCCGCGCCGACATTTCGGATGAGATGACCGCGCGCGAAGTGGCCGAAGCCCAGCGCCGCGCCCGCGCATGGATCGCCGCCTCGGTGCGCCGGGCTGCCTAACTCTTTCGAAACGGCGCGCGCTGCGCCAGAAACAGCTGTTCCGATGCGACGCCCGCCCGCTCGCGCTCCAGGAAATTCGCCACCACTTCCCGGAAACCTGGGTGCGTGATGTAATGCGCTGACCACGTCTGCACCGGTTCATAGCCGCGCGCCAGCTTGTGGCCGCCTTGCGCGCCAGCCTCGACCCGCGCCAGCCCCAGCCGGATCGCCGCGTCGATCGCCTGATAATAACACAGCTCAAAGTGCAGGAACGGCTTGTCCGCCAGCGCCCCCCAATAGCGGCCGTAGAGCGCGTCTTGCCCGATGAAATTGAGCGCGCCCGCCACCGGTTGCCCAGCGACTTCCGCCAGCACCAGCAACATCCGCTCCGCCATCCGTTCGCTTAGCAGGGTGAAAGCCGCGCGCGTCAGATAGGGCGTGCCCCATTTGCGCGCGCCGGTATCTTGATAAAACTGCCAGAACGCATCCCAGTGCACAGGTTCGATCTGTGCTCCGGTCAAGTGGCGGATCGTGACCCCGTCCTGCGCCGCCGCCCGCTCCTTGCGGATATCCTTGCGCTTGCGCGATGACAGCGTGGCGAGGAACTCGTCGAAACTGGCAAAGCCGTGGTTGATCCAGTGGAACTGGATGTCACTGCGCAGCAGCCAGCCCGCCGCTTCAAACAGCGGTAATTGCGCGGGTTCGATAAAGGTCGCGTGGGCCGATGACAGGCCGTTGGCGACGCAGAGCTGTTCCGCCGCGCGCAGTAAGGGTAGTGCCAGCGCCTCATCGGCCAGCAGCAGCCGTGGGCCGGTGGCGGGGGTGAACGGTGCAGCGATCTGCAACTTGGGATAGTATTCCCCGCCCGCGCGGTGCCAGGCATCGGCCCAGTTATGGTCGAACACATATTCGCCTTGGCTGTGGTGTTTGAGGTAAGCCGGCAGCGCCGCGACCAGCGTACCATCCGCACCGGTGATGACGATTGGCGCAGGCGTCCAGCCGGTGCCCCCGTCTTCTCCATTCATGCCGACCGAGCCCGAATCCTCCAGCGCAGTCAGAAATTCGTGCGCCAGAAATGGGTTCCCGCCCGCCAGCGCGTTCCATTCGGCAGCAGGCAGATCACCAATGCAGCGGGCAATCCGGGCTTCGATCATCGCCCGCAAATCATGCGACTCCGGCACCCTCCGCAATCGGCGCATCGGCATGTCCATCCGCGCGCGCGCGATGTTCCGGCGTACGCACGGTCCAGGTCAACAGCGGCAGCCCGCGCTGGCGCTGGCTGGCAGCGAACCGGCTGGGCAGATCGCGGATATCATAGGCCAGGAAATCTGGCCGGGCGTGCCACAGCGCCAGGCGGCGCTTGATTCGGCCGGGCAGCGCCTTGGTATCTTCCTCGGTCACCACCAGGCCCCGTGTGGTCAGCGGTGAATGATCCGCGAACCAGCGCACGACGCGCGGATCGAAGCTCATGATTGCATGACTGCCCCGGTAGCCTTCCAGCACGCGCCGCACCGCCAGGCAAATGGCCGAATAGCGCCGTTCGCGCTGCGACTTGATCTCAATCAGCAGCGGCACCTGGCCGCCCACCTGATCCAGCAGCTGGCGCAAGGACGGGATCGCATCCGCCGACCCGGTCAGCGGCAGCGTGGCGAGTTCGGCGGCCGTCCGCGCCGCGACCGGCCCGGTTTCAGCCGTCAGCCGGTCCAGCTCAAAATCGTGGAACACCACCGCCAGCCCGTCGCTGGACCGCTGGACATCGCATTCGATCCCCATGCCTTGCGCGATCGCGGCGGCAAAGGCGCTGGGTGAATTTTCCGGTCGGCCCGGCCCATGCAAGCCCCGGTGGGCATAGCGCGCCTGCCCCAGCCAGGCGACCTTGTCCGGGCTGGGCGTTCCCGCCCGCCAGCGATCAAGCCTGCCCAGAATCATGGGCGAACAGCAACGATTGCATCCACCTCGACCGCGCAGCCCAGCGGCAGCGCGGACACGCCGACTGCCGCGCGGGCGTGTTTCCCGTCCTCGCCAAACACCGCGACCATCAATTCGGACGCGCCGTTGATCACCTTGGGCTGATCGGTGAAATCGCCGGTGCAATTGACGAACCCGCCCAATTTGACGATCCGCTCCACCCGGTCGAACGATCCCAGCGCGGCTTTCAATTGCGCCATGATCATCAGCCCGCAGCCCTGCGCGGCGCGAACGCCGTCCTCAAGCGACAAGTCATCGCCGAGCCGCCCCTTCATCAACACGCCATCGACAAACGAAACCTGCCCGGACACGTAGGCCAGCCCGCCCGTTTCGACCACTGGCACATAGGCCGCGACCGGCGCGGCAGCGGTGGGCAAGGTCAGGCCAAGCGCGGCCAGTTTCGCGTCAACTTCAGCGTCGGTCATCCATTCTCTCCGTTAATCCGCCCAAGCAGCCACGGCAGCGCGTGGTCCCAGGTGTCAATCCGCGCATGGGCATGACCCGCTTGAAACGCGCAGGAAATGTGCGGGGCCAGTGTGGGTTCGCCGCACAGATGCAGCCGGTCGATCTGCGGGGCCACGTCCATTACTGAGCCGTGGTGCTGCGGCAGATCGTCGATAAACACCGCATGGCTCGGCTGATACTCGGCCAGGATCGCCTGCAACGCCGGGCCCTTTGGCCCCTGGTTAGTAAACACCCGCGCGTGAATACCGTGGCTGGCCAGCTGCTCCGCGCGTGCCGCGTTGTGGCGATCGGTCAGGTTGGTCAGGATCACCACGTCGGCGTGCTGCGCCAGCGTGTTCATCGCATGGACCGCGCCGGGAATCGCGGTCTGGCGGTGCATCTCGCCATCAAAGAACCCTTGCAGCAGGCGCCAGATCTCCGGCCCGTCGACCAGTTCACCGCTGTCCTTGCGGCGCACGGCCTTGGCGAAATCGTTGCCCTGCATCGAAAAGGTGACGCCCTGCGTCTCGTCCAGCCACTGCGCAAACGGCACGACCATGTGCAGCAGCACTTCGTCACAATCGGAGATGATCAGGGGTTTGATCACGGCGTAATTCTCATAACGCCTGCCGTGCCGCGATCAGGGCCTGTGGCGCAACCCCCAAATGGTCTGCGGCCGAAATCAGATCGGGTTCGTGGCTGCTCAGGAAGTCGAGCACCGCCCCCAGCACCCCGGGATCGCCCAGCCCGGCGCGCAGATCATCCGGCGTCAGCCCGGTCAGCGCGAGCAGCCGCCCGGCGCGGTCCTCGCTCGACAGCACCCAGCCCAGCGCGCCCAGCGCGAGGGCGAAGGGGTCAGCAGCGGGGGATTGGGGTTCGCGAAGAATTGTCAGCCTCACTATCGTTCGTCTATTGATGGCCGCTCACGCGGAAACGGCACCGGTCCGGTGCCAAACCTGTTCCGGCGAAACTGGAACAGAGAACGGAATCTCCATGGCAAAGCGCATTCTGGTTGTCGAGGACAACGACCTCAACCGCAAGCTGTTCTGCGACGTGCTGAAAAGCCAGGGCTA
>JANORN010000090.1:0-4573 GCA_031415355.1 Novosphingobium sp.
CGATGAGGACGGCGCACTGCGTTATTATCTGGGATCGCAGATGGCGATCGACGATACCGGCGCCAGCCGCCACGAGCAGGCGCGCAAACGGATCGAACACCTCTCGCGCCGCCAGGGCCAGATCCTGGCCGCGCTCGCCAAGGGGCGGCTTAACAAGCAGATCGCCTACGAACTCGGCCTGACCGAACGCACCGTGAAAATGCATCGCGCGGCGATGCTTAAGGCACTAGAAGTGCGCACCGTGGCCGAAGCGATCCGGATCGCGATTGAGGCGGGGCTTTAACCCAAGGCTTGCAAATCGACAGGCTTGAACCGCATCGATTCGCGCAGGCCTGCCGCTTCGAACAGCGTGAAGCCTTGCGCGACCAGCGCATCGCAAACCCGCCGCACCGCGCTTTCGGGGGTGGAGGCGGCGGCGGTCAGGCCGATGCTGGCAGCGGCTGCAATCTGCGCCAACGGCAGCTCCGCCAGATCAGCCACCAGCCACGCCGGGGCCCCGGCTGCGCGCGCCACTTCGACGAGGCGCTGCGCGTTGGAGGACATTCCGTCCCCCACCACCAGCACCAGATCAGCGTCGTGGGCAATTGCCTCGATCGCGTTCTGGCGGTTGCTGGTGGCGTAACAGATGTCGCTGGCGCGCGGGCCCTGCACATCGGCAAACTGCGCCGCGATTGCCGCGATCAGCGCAGCAGCGTCGCGCTGGACGAAGGTGGTCTGGACTGCATAGGCAATCGGCGTGGCCGCGGGAAATCGCAGGGCCGCGATGTCTTCCATGCTGGTAATCACGCTGACCGCGCCCACCGGAACTTGCCCCAGCGTGCCGACCAGCTCGGGATGACCCGCATGGCCGATCAGCAGCACATGGCGACCGGCGGCGTGCCAGCCGATCACTTCGTTGTGGACCTTGGCCACCAGCGGGCAAACGGCGTCGGCTAGCCGCAAATTTCGTGCTCGCGCTGCTTCCTTGATCGTGGCCGCGCTGCCATGGGCCGAAAGAATCGCCGTCGCTCCGTGCGGAATCTCCTCGATCTCCTGAACGAAGATTGCTCCTAACGCTTCCAGCCGCGCGACCACTTCGCCGTTGTGGACGATCGCCCGGCGGACGTACACTGGCGCGCCGCACTGGGCCAATGCGCTCTCCACGGCCGCAATCGCGCGCTCCACTCCGGCGCAGAACCCGCGTGGATTGGCCAACAGCACGCGCCGCTGCGGTGGCAACGGTTTTGCGGGGCAGCGTGGGGCTTTGTTGGTCAGGATATTGCGATCCGTCATGACTTTGCTGATGCTTGTCTATAAGGTCCAACTCCGTTCCAGGCCCAGCCGCCCATAGGGACAGGTTGCCCGCATCGGGCCAAAGGATAGGTCGCCGCCATGGCAATTAATAACCGCGCCCCGCGTACCGCAATCGTAATCGGATCCGGTTTTGGCGGGCTGGCGCTGGCAATTCGGCTGCAAAGCGCCGGGATCTCCACCACTATCATCGAAGCGCGCGATCGGCCCGGCGGGCGGGCCTATGTGTGGAAGCAGGACGGCTATACCTTCGATGCCGGGCCGACGGTGATCACCGATCCGGCTTGCCTGGAAGAATTATGGGCCTTGTCGGGCAGCGCGATGGCAGACGATGTCACGCTGCTGCCGGTCAGCCCGTTTTACCGCTTGCTGTGGAACGACGGCACCCGGTTCGACTATTCGAACGATGAAGCGCAGCTCAACGCCGAGATTGCCAAGCTCGATCCGGCGGATGTCGCGGGTTACGCGCGGTTCTTGGAATTTTCGCAAGGCGTCTATGAAGAAGGCTATCTGAAGCTGGGCGCAGTGCCGTTTCTGAATTTCACGAGCATGATCAAGGCCGCTCCGGCGTTAGCCCGCTATCAGGCGTGGCAATCGGTTTACAGCAAGGTTTCCAGCTATGTCCGCAGTGACAAGCTGCGCCAGGCGCTGTCGTTTCATTCGCTGCTGGTCGGCGGCAATCCGATGAAGACCAGCAGCATCTATGCGTTGATCCACCAGCTGGAAAAGCTGGGCGGGGTGTGGTTTGCCAAGGGCGGGACCAATGCGTTGATCGACGGCATGATCGCGCTGTTTGAACGGCTGGGCGGCACCTTGCAGCTGAATGCCAAGGTCAGCCAAATCACCCATGTGGGCAACCGTGTAACCGGAGTTGTCACTGCCGGCGGGATCGCCGCAGAGGCCGATCTAGTCGCCACCAACGGCGATCTGGTACACAGCTACGGACTGGTCAGCGGCTCCAGCTATGCCACGCGCAAGGTCCGCTCGCTAAAGCGTAAGCGGTTCTCACCCAGCCTGTTCGTGGTCCACTTCGGGCTGAAAGGCGCTTTTCCGGATATCGCGCACCATTCAATCCTGTTTTCCGATCGCTATGGGCCGTTGTTGAAGGATATCTACACCCACGGCAAATTGGCGGACGATCCGTCGATCTATCTGCATCATCCCACGATCACCGATCCAAATATGTCCCCGCCCGGCCACGCCGCGTTCTATGCGCTCGCGCCGGTTCCGCATCTGGGCCGCGCACCAGTAGATTGGGCGGTGGAAGGGCCGCGTTACCGCGACGTGGTACTGAACCGGGTCCGCGACCTGCTGATCCCCGATCTGCACGACCGGCTGGACGTCTGCTTCCACTATACCCCGCAAGACTTCGCCAGCGACCTGGGCGCGCATCTGGGCAGTGCGTTCAGCCTGGAACCGGTGCTGACGCAAAGCGCGTGGTTCCGCGGCCACAACCGCGATGATCACTTCGCCAATCTCTATTTCGTCGGCGCGGGTACGCATCCCGGCGCAGGCATTCCCGGGGTGGTCGGCAGCGCCAAGGCTACGGCGAGCCTGATCGTATGAACTGGCTGGCGATTCTGGCCCTGCTTGCGCTTACCGTGGCGGCGATGGAGGGCTTTGCCTATGCCATGCACCGCTGGGTGATGCACGGGCCGGGCTGGTTTCTCCACGCCAGCCATCACCGCGCGCGAACCGGCTGGTTTGAATGGAATGACCTCTATGGCGTGATCTTCGCGCTGCCATCGATCACATTGATCTGGCTGGGGGTGCGCGGCGGCTGGGGCGACCCTGCGACCACCATCGGCGCGGGCATCGCGGCCTATGGCGCGATTTATTTCGGGTTCCATGACTGGATCGTACACCAGCGCCTGCCGCACCGGATCGTGCCGCGCTCACGCTATTTCAAGCGGATCGTCCAGGCGCACCGCCTGCATCATGCGGTCGAAAGCAAACACGGCGCGGTCAGCTTCGGGTTTCTGCTGGCCCCGCCGGTTGACCAGCTGAAATCGGAATTGCGCGCGTCACCGGGCGCGCGATTGCGCGGCGCACCAGTTCAGGATTGACGCGGACGGGTCCACAGCCCGGTGCGCGGTGCTGCCCTTGGCGTGGCCAGCGCGCGGGTCGTAGCTTGCCCCAGACACACCAGCTTGCCGGGCGCGCCGATCCGCACCCGCTGATCCCAAGCCGCTGGGCCGAGCGCCGCCACCCGCTCCCCAATCGCGCCATAGATCGCGTCGGCTGCCAGCACCGCCAGCCTCGAGCGCGCTGGCAAGCGCGCTGCGCCGATCCGGCTGGACTGGCGATAGGCGGCGGCCAATGTGACCAGCCGCCGAGCCAGGTCAGCCACCGTCACCCGGTGGGCGGGGTCAGCCAGCGCCGCTTCGGTCAAGCCAGCCTGTGCCAGCCACTGCGCGGGCAGATAGCACCGCCCCGCCGCCGCATCGGGCACCACATCACGCGCAATATTGGCGAGCTGGAACGCGATGCCCAGATCGCAGGCGCGGTCCAGCGTGTCTTCGTCCGCCGGATCGACCCCCATCACCAACGCCATCATGCAGCCGACCGAGCCCGCGACGTGATAGCAATAGCGCAGCAGCTCGTCCTCACTCTGCGGCCGCCAGCCAGCGGCGTCGAGCGCGAACCCGGCGAGGTGATCGGCCACCAGTGCATGTGGCAGACGGGTCTCGCGCGCCACCGTGCGCAAGGCGGCAAAGGCCATCGGCACGGGGTCGGCTGTGTGCAAGGCCAGCGCGGTCAGTCGCTCCAGCTCTGCCTGCGTATCTTGCGGGGCCAACGCAGTGCTGGCCTGCACCGCATGGCCCAGCTCCTGCCCGTCGGTCAAATCATCCGCCGCGCGGCACCAGGCGTAGAGCAGCCAGGCGCGCTCACGGACCGGCACTGCGAACAGCTTGCTGGCGGCGGCGAAGCTCTGCGAACCTGCCGCGATGGTCTCGCGCGCGGCCAGTACCAGCGCGGCCCGGTCAGTCATGCTGTCTCCATGCGCCAGCAGGTGGCGGCGCGCGGCGACGGGGTATCAGCTTTGCCCGCGCGGTGATAGTCAGTGCGGGTTCAGTCATGGGGGTGGCAAGTGGCGCAGATGAAACGCGGTATCCTGAAACTCACATTGGGGGCAGCCCTGTGCCTCACCCTGCCCGCCGCGCCGCAAGCGCAAGGCGGTTCGGCCACGCTGACCGTTTCAATCACCGGGCTGAAATCAAACAAAGGCGTCGTCCGGCTGGCGCTGTGTCCAACGGGTGCTGGGTTTCCCGATTGCGGGGCC